>JAATFC010000005.1 GCA_015655435.1 Chitinophagales bacterium
ACGAAATCAATACGACAGGCAATTTTGACCTGAGTGTCATTTCGGGTGGTATTTACGTTAAGATGATTACCTCGGGTACGGGTTTGGTTATCGGTCTGTTGTCATACATCATGTACAACTACCTTTCTACGCAAGTAGACAAAACCGCCAACCAGATGGAGATAGCCTCTGCCGATTTTATGGACATATTGCAAGGTCCAACCAATTAATTCATTCGTTTCAAAGCAATTTGTTCCATGCAGCTCAGAAAAAGAAGGTCAAAAGAGAAAGCAGAAGTCCATACAGGTGCGCTGAACGATATACTTTTTATCCTGTTGTTGTTTTTCCTGATTGTTTCCACATTGGCCAATCCCAATGTAATTAAGGTCAACAATCCAAAAGCGGCAAAAGATACCAAGGTAAAACAGAACGTCGTCGTCTCCATCGACAAAGACCAGAAAATATATATTGGACAAAAGGAAGTCGTCCCAGGCTTCCTGGATTCGGCAATACATGCTGCCGTATTAAAGAGCATTGTTGGAAAAGATACACCGTCCGTGGTTATCAACGCCGATACGATTGCGTATTACGGAGAGGTTTTCCGTATCATGCAATCCGCGAAAAAATCAGGAGCAAAAGTGGTCGCAAACGTCCAGTAATCCGAAAGACTTGTTGCAACAAAAGTCTCTTTATTCATAAATCTTTTGTCCAGTTATTAAAAAAAACTAATTTTAGTGTAGTATTTAATTCACCAGACAAAATAAAAGACCGATTGTATGAGAGGCGTTAATAAAGTGACCCTAATTGGCAATTTGGGAAAAGATCCCGATGTCCAATTTTTGGAAGGCAACATTGCTGTTGCAAAATTCCCATTGGCAACCACAGAAACATATAAAGACAGAACAGGAAAACTGGTCTCGCAAACGGAATGGCATACAGTCGTACTGTGGCGTGGACTAGCCGAACTGGCTCAGAAATATCTGCATAAAAGTAGCTTGATATATGTAGAAGGACATCTCAAAAATCGTTGCTGGGAAGACAAGGACGGTGTGAAAAAATTTGCTACCGAGATTGTCGGGGACAACCTGATTATGCTGGACAAAAAAGCTGAATCTTCCCTCTCCGCAACAAACGGTAGTGGTTGCTCGGAAGAGTCTGAATCACAAATAGACTTAGGTACATTTTCCGACTTGCTGGACAAAAAATGTTCGGATGTGGAAGACGCCTCCAAAAATTCAAATAACACATTTCATCCGGGAGAGGATGGAGACTTGAAATTATAAAGATTACTTGATGGTAGCATCTTTGTTTTTGGCCAATACGGTTGCCGTTCCAGCCACGTCGGAACTGACAGTATTGAGCATTGTATTTGTTGTTGTGTTGCTCTTTTTGTTTATAGTATCTGGGTCGCAGGTGGCTTATTTTGCTTTGGACAACAACGACATCAACCTTTTGAAGACAAAAGAACTGCCTTCTTACCGCCGCATATTGGAACTGCTCGATGAGGACCGACTGTTTTTCTCTGCCTTGCAGGTTGCTTATTTCTTTTTCATTCTCTTATTGGTGATATTGGGCAATATGATTTTTCAAAATCTGATGTTGCCTCCAATGCCGGAATATGCCGTTTGGCTGATTAAGATAGTGTCGTTGTTCATTGTATTGTTGGTATTGGGAGAACTGTTGCCCAAGATGTTCGCTGCACAGAATCCGATTCGTTTTTCCAAAGATTTCAGTTTGCTGGCTATTGGCGTCTATTATCTTTTTGGACGGATAGGTAGCTGGGTATATAAAGCGTCTTTTTCCATGGAAGCTGTTCTTTTTTCCAAAAAAAGCCAAGCCCAATACAACCAGGAAATGGACGAGGCGATAGACAAGTCGATGCTCGGCGGAGATGCTTCCGAGGAGGAAAAAATGATATTGAAAGGTATCGTAAAATTCAGCAATATCTACGTCAAGCAGATCATGACGCCTCGTTTGGACATCAATGGGATTGAATACAGCATTAGCTTTAAGGAACTCATTACACAGATTGAAGACCTGCATTACCATCGGCTGCCCATATACAAAAACGATTTGGACACGATTGTCGGCATTGTCAATACCAATGATGTATTGCCGCATATTGACAATCCGGATTTCGACTGGCATTCGCTGATTGTCCCCGCTGTTTTTGTACACGAACACAAACTGATTGAATCTCTTTTGTACGAATTTCAAAATACGAAAAACCATATTGCGTTCATCGTCGACGAGTTTGGCGGCACGAGCGGTTTGGTGACTTTGTACGATATTCAGGAAGAAATTATTGGTGAAATCAAGGACGAATTTGACCAGGAAGAAGGCAAATTTCAGAAGATAGACGACCACAATTTTATATTGGAAGGACGGTTGATGCTGATTGACGCTTGTCGTATCATGGGCATTCCGTCCACGAGTTTTGATGCCGTGAAGGGCGACAATGATTCTGTTGCCGGGCTTGTATTGGCGATAGCAAAAGAGTTTCCCAATATAAATGACCAGCTTGAATACAATGGGTTTGTGTTTACCGTTTTGGAAAAAGAGCGTAACCGCATCGAAAAAATACAGATAACTATTCCGCAATCGAAAGAATAGATGCTAGTTTTGCATTATGCAAAAAAATCGAAGCTTTTATATTGTTTTGCTCGTGTTGGTTGTTGCAGTTTGTTCCTGCAATACCAGTTATGTACCCAAACCGGAAGGCTACTTCCAGATACCTCTACCCGAAAAAAAATACCAGCTTTTTGACCAACCTGGCTATCCATATACATTCGAATATCCCGTTTATGCCAAGGTTGTAAAAGATACTTCCTTTTTTGATGCCAAGGCGGAAAACCCGTGGTGGATTAACGTCGTTTTTCCGCAGTTCGACGGATGTATTTATATAAGTTACAAACAGATTGGCTCGAATGATTTCAAAAAATTATTGAACGATGCATTTAATCTGACCAATAAACATAGTGTGAAAGCGACGAGCATTGACGATTCGTTGGTCAATACGCCGAATGGTGTACATGGTGTTTATTTCAAGGTCAGCGGCAATGTCGCAACCGCAAACCAGTTTTTTCTGACGGATTCTACGCGCCATTTTTTGCGTGGGGCTTTGTATCTGGATGCAACTCCCAATCAGGATTCGCTCAGACCTGTCAATGATTTTTTAGCGCAGGACATGAAACATTTGATTAATACTTTTCGTTGGAGATAAAATTGGATAAAGTCAGAAAGGATAAAAAATTCATAACTCATCACTTATAACTCATAATTCAAAACATGGTTTTAATTGAAGATAAACTAATCGGGGACGAAGTATTGGAAGCGCATTTCGTGTGTGATCTTTCCCATTGCAAAGGTGGTTGTTGTGAAGACGGCGACGCAGGTGCTCCGTTGGAAAAGCAGGAACTGAAAGAACTAGACGAACATTATGATTCGTATCTGCCTTATATGTCCGAAGAAGGTATTGCGGAAATAGAGATACAGGGGAAATACATTTATGACGACGAATTTGGCTGGGTGACACCGACGATTGACGGCGGCATCTGCGCCTATGGAAAGAAAGATGCGCATGGTGTCATCCTCTGTGCGATAGAGCAGGCATACAACGAAAAAAAGCTGCAATGGAAAAAGCCCATTAGCTGTCATCTTTTCCCCATTCGTATCCTACAACCGGACACGGAAATGGAAATGCTGAACTACGAACCACGCGAAGACGACCACCTTTGCAATCCGGCTTGTGCCTTGGGAGACAAGTTGAAAGTTCCGGTTTACAAGTTCCTGAAGGAGCCGATTATCCGGAAATTTGGAGACGATTTTTATGAGGCATTGGACGCTACCGCAAAACATCTTGGAGGAAAATGATCGACCTGAGCCACTTGACGCCCGAGCGAAAGGGACGTATGGAATCCGCCATTGCCCATCGGCAAACCGATCTCGCCGTCGTATTGGAAAATATCGGTGATGTACACAATATCGCGGCCGTCATGCGTACTTGTGATGCCGTGGGCGTACAGGATATTTATGTACTGAACACGATAAAAGAGATCCCCAATATACAGGAAAAGGCTTTTTGGAGCAGTCGAAGTGCCAATCGCTGGATTACCGTACACCAATATGAAAGCGTGCAGGATTGTATCAAATCACTAAGAAAGAAACATCAAAAAATATATTGTACACACTTGTCCTCTGATGCGAAAAATCTATACGAACTGGATTTTACGAATGAATCAATAGCGTTGGTTTTTGGAAATGAGCAAAGAGGTGTTTCGGAAGAAATGCTCCAACACTGCGATGGCAATTTCATTATTCCGCAAGTCGGTATGATTAAAAGCCTCAATATCTCCGTTGCATGTGCTGTAACTTTGTATGAAGCCTATCGGCAAAAAAACAAAGCAGGACATTACCAACAACAAAAAATGACGGAATCGGATGCTGATATTCTCTGGGGAAAATGGTCACAGAAAGTACGGTAACAGCATGAATCAATATAAAGTTTAAGAATCTAAAACTAAAAGACTTCTTAACTTGTAGTAAATGGATAAATCCTCTATATATAATTCTGCCCAACAAAAGCCAGCGGATGAGGTGAAAGAATCTCCAACTCCTTTTATAAAGGCTTTCTCGTCTCAGGAAGATGCAGAATTGTATCGTCTACGCCAAAATCTCGCCATGAGTGACATGGAGAAATTCCAAAAGTTTTGCCGTTTGATGCGTATTGGCAAAATGCTATCTTCCAGTAATATATCAGACAATAAATAATTTTTTTACACTATGGATATTTTTGATGAGGATCTTCTGACGTTCTGGGAAGCTCTCAACAAGAATAATGTTCGCTACATCATGATTGATGGCTTTGCTGTCAATACGCAGGGATGTTTGTATATCTATGATTAGCTTAATATTCTTAGACTTGTATGTCGAGCTGTAGAATATGTTCCATTTGCATAAATACCATACTCAATCATATTGGTAATGTCACGCAGTTGATTTGAAATTACCTTCCAGATAGTTTCAAGATGCTTGGAAGAAGATTCTATATACATTGGGGTTTGATTCTTGTCAAAGTATCTAATAGTGTTAGGGATAAATTTCACCATAGTTCCTATTGGTAAAATCTGGAAAGAATCATCTTGATGGTACTCATTCCCCATATCTTTCCAATAAGATTTTAATAGATTAAGGGCTTCTATATAAGTTGTATCTTTTAATGAGTTGGTTAATGTGTCAAATCCTTGGTCATTAATACTTCCCATTCCTCCGTACATTCCTAAAACTTGTTTTATTGCTATGTATTTATCTTGTATACTATCGTTAAATAAAGAGGTTTCGAAATTGTTTAAATAATTAAAAACTATGGTACTCCAAGATTCTCCATTTTTTGAAAGACTTTGATATAAAGCCTGTATTGTATTTAATGTTATTTGTTCTTGACTATTCATTTTATTGCATGTGATATTTTATATGTGTAAGTTAACAAAAAGCATTTTCTAAAGAAAAGAGCAATCGTAATAAACAATAAAGCCACCGAATTGCGGTGGCTTTATTTATAACAATCAGAATTTTTACAATTCCAACAAGGTCTTGATTGGATCTTGACGGAACAACAATAGTTCTGGATTTTCCAATAGTTCTTTTACGCGAACAAGGAAACTTACACTTTCACGTCCGTCCACGATACGGTGGTCGTAACTCAGTGCGATATACATCATTGGGCGAATTTCCACTTTGCCGTTTACGGCTATTGGACGTTCGATGATATTGTGCATGCCCAATATGGCACTTTGAGGCAGGTTGATGATTGGTGTACTCAACATACTACCAAACACACCACCATTGGTAATCGTAAACGTACCACCTTGCAAATCTTCAATTCCCAATTTGTTGTTTCTGGCTTTTGTAGCTAAGTCGATGACGGACTTTTCAATATCAGCCAAACTCAAACTTTCTACGTTACGAATAACGGGAACTGTCAGACCTTTCGGCGTACTTACCGCAATGCTGATGTCCGCATAGTCGTGGTAAGTGACGATTCCCTTTTCGGTATCAATATAGGCATTGACGGCTGGCCATTCGCTCAAGGCAATAGCACATGCTTTGCTGAAGAAGCTCATGAAACCTAGACCAACACCGTGCGTGTCTTTGAATTTTACCTTGAACTTGCTGCGGATTTCCATTACATTGGAAAGGTCAACTTCGTTGAACGTAGTCAACATCGCTGTCGTGTTCTTCGCTTCTACCAGACGTTTACTGATGGTTTTGCGAAGGTTGGACATCTTCTCGTCGCGTTCGTTGCGGGAGAATAATCCTTGACCGTCAAAGGTTTGTTTGCCTGGATTTGCCAAAGCATCCAGTACATCATTCTTCATGATTTTACCGCCAAATCCGGTTGCTGTAATATTTTTTGTATCGACTTTTTTGTCGGCAATAATAGCAGATGCAACTGGCGAAGCTTTCGCATCTGATTTAGTCGCAGTGGCTGGAGCAGCACTAGCTGTTGGTTGTTGTGCTGTTGTAGAAGCTGCCTGAGCCGGAGCAGCAGCACTTGTAGGAACGGCAACGTCTGTGTCAATTTTCGCCAATACGTCACCAATTTTCAATACGTCATCTTCTTTGGCAACCGTTTCCAGTTTGCCTGCTTCTTCTGCATTGACTTCAAAAGTCGCTTTTTCACTTTCGAGTTCAGCTATTGGTTCATCTCTTTTTACCAAATCGCCTGTTTTCTTAATCCATTTTACCAAAGTAACTTCACTGATAGATTCACCTACTGTAGGGACTTTCAGGTCAAGAACACCTTTGCCAACTGCTTTTGCTTCTTCTACAGGAGCAGCAGCTTGTGGAGCTGGCGCACTTTCCGTAGCCGGTTGTGCAGTGGGAGCGTCGTCGCTTGCTGGTTTTGCAGCACTTTCGTCAATTTTCGCCAATACGTCACCGATTTTCAATGTGTCGTCTTCGTTGGCAACTGTTTCCAATATGCCCGCTTGTTCCGCATTGACTTCGAAGGTTGCTTTTTCGCTTTCCAGTTCCGCGATAACTTCATCACGCTTTACGTAATCTCCTGTATTTTTGACCCATTTAACCAAGGTAACTTCTTTGATAGACTCTCCTACGGTTGGTACTTTTATCTCTATCATATAATGAAAGGCTTTATATACTTACTGTTTAATTAATTAGATATTGAATGCGGTATCGATGATTTCTTGTTGTTCCTGTTTGTGTACTTTTCCGTAGCCCGTTGCGGTGGAAGCGGTTGCCTGACGGCTGATGATTCCGAAAGGAAACACGGATTCCAGATTGAGTTTCAAGAAAGATGCTGCACCCATGTTCAACGGTTCTTCCTGTACCCAGAACCAGATTGCGTTACCGTATTTGGCATGTAATGCTTTCAGTTGTTTTTCTGGTAACGGGAAATATTGTTCCAGACGAATGATTGCAATATCTTCTCTGTTATCCGCAATTCTCTTTTCGTTTAATTCAAAATAGAGCTTTCCGGAGGTCAACAATACTTTCTTGACTTTGGATGGGTCTTTTACCTTATTGTCGTCAATCGTTTCCTGGAATCTACCGGAAGTAAACTCGTCCAATGTGCTGAAGCTGTCGGGATGTCTCAGATTGGCTTTTGGAGACATGTTGATTAATGGTTTGCGGAAAGGCAAAACCAACTGACAGCGCAAAGCGTGGAAGAAGTTTGCCGCAGTAGTTATATTGGTTACGTAAATGTTGTACTCGGCTGCGGATTGCAAATATCTTTCCGGACGGGCATTGGAGTGGTCGGGACCGCTACCTTCATAGCCGTGCGGTAATAACATAACCAAACCGTTCATCGTTCCCCATTTTGCTTCACCACTTGTGATGTATTGGTCGAGAACCATCTGCGCGCCGTTGGCAGAATCGCCATATTGGGCTTCCCAGATTGCCAATACGCTTGGATTAGCCATGGCATATCCATATTCAAAACCCAATACTGCATATTCGCTCAACAAAGAGTTGAATATGCGGAACTTACCTTGACCTTCCTTGAAATGGACAAGGCGGTTGTATTGGCTATTGTTGTTTTCGTCGTAAAGAACTGCGTGACGATGGCTGAATGTACCTCTTTTCACGTCTTCGCCGCTCAGTCTTACATCCTGTCCATTGACCAATATGCTGGCATAAGCCAAAAGCTCGGCAGTACCCCAGTCTATTTTTCCTTCTGCATCGAAAAGTGTTTTTTTGTCGTTCAACAATTTTTTCACTTTTCTTAATGGTTCGAAATTGTCTGGCCAGTGCATCAAATGCTCGATGAGGTTTCTTACTTCCTCTGCTGTGATACTTGTCTCCGGAGACTGGTCAAAGTCCGCAGGTTGTGAGAAACGCAGGTCTGCCCACCATTTTTCGGGAGCTTGGAGCGTATATGGTTTCGGATGCTGGCGTACTTCATCCAAACGTTTTTGGAGGTCGTCCCAGAATTTTTGTTCCATCTCTACTGCGAGATCGGCCATTTTCTGGTCGCCAATATTTTTAAGGAATCCGATATATTGTTCGCGTGGGTCAGTATGCTTATCGATTAGAGCGTACAAGGAAGGTTGTGTGTATTTAGGTTCGTCACCTTCATTGTGTCCGTGACGTCTGTAGCATACGATATCCACATACACTTCGTTGTGGAATTTTGCGCGGTATTCGCTTGCCAAACGACAAACTTTTACCACGGATTCTATATCGTCTCCATTGACATGGAAAACGGGAGATTTGGTAATGCCGGCAATAGCGGTACAGTAGTCCGAACTACGAGCATCGTCAAAATCAGTCGTGAAACCAATCTGATTATTGACCGTTACGTGTACGCATCCACCGACTTGGTAACCTTCGAGTTTGCTCATCTGAGCTACCTCGTAGATAATGCCTTGCCCAGCTTGAGCGGCGTCGCCATGTATCAATATAGGTAAAATGGAATCGTAGTTGCCATTATATATAACGTTGGCTTTGGAACGGGTAAATCCAATAGTCACAGGGTCGACCACTTCCAGATGGGAAGGGTTGGGAGATAATTGCAGATTGATTTTTTGTCCGCCTGCAGTCGTTTCTTCACTTCTGAAACCCAAATGGTATTTCACGTCACCGCTGCCTTGTGTGTTGTCAACAGGAACAATACCTTCAAATTCGCTGAAAATCTGTTCGTAGGTTTTGCCCAATATGTTTGCCAATACGTTCAGACGGCCACGGTGTGCCATACCGACGACGACTTCTTTCGCACCGTTTTTCGCAGCGGAAGTAATGATGGCATCCAGTCCCGGAATCAACGCCTCGCCACCTTCCAGTGAGAAACGTTTTTGTCCAATATATTTTGTCTGAAGGAATTTTTCGAAAATAACACCCTGGTTGGTTTTCTCCAATGCGCGTTTACGTTCTTCAAACGTAAGTTGCTTGGGGATTTCGTTTTCGATGGCGTTGCGTAGCCACGCAATCTCGTCGGCATCGGTCATCGCATCGTAATCGAATCCGATATTGCCGCAATACATTTTTTGCAGTTTGGCAACGATATCTTTTAATGGTGCACCCTCAAGATGGATGAACTTACCTGCCACAAAAGGTGTTGCAAGGTCCGCATCCGTGAGGTCGAAGTATTTCAAATCCAGATTAGCGTGACGGTCCTTTCGCGGACGGATAGGATTGGTCGTGGCAATCAGGTGCGCTTTTTTGCGGTAGCCTTCGATGAGTCTGAATACGTTGAATTCTTTGGTTAGCTGTCCTGAATCTACGGAACTACCCTTTCCCGAGTCAAGTGCATAGTCAAATCCGTTAAAGAAACCTGCTAAATCCTTGTCTACGCTGTTGGGGTCTTTTTTGTAGTCTCGGTACAAATTTTCGATGTAACCCGGATGCGAGTTCGTGATATAAGAAAAATCCTTCATGCCAAGCTGATATTTATTCCAGAGTGAGTTATTATGTGGGATTATTTTTTCAAAGGCAAATATCGTCCAATAACTGATATAACCAGCAAATTTAATCAAAATCTAATACTAATTTGCCGTGAAATCGTTTGATTTGAAATTTGGTTTTGTCCAATAGGTTTTGAAAAGCTTTAGATGAATCGATGTCATTTGTCTAAAGAATGGCAGGCTATACTAATGATGCGGTTTTAGTTTTGGTGGAAATCAATTTTATATATATCCGAATCCGATATGTTAAACCTGGTAGGGAAGGCCTGCAACAATTATGCAATAGCGCTCGTCCTCAAAAAGAATCGCGATTCTCTATTTTTTTGAAATTTAAAATTTGAGTTCCAATTTCATGTGATTGAAAGCCAATAAATATCAACCTTAATTATTCGGTTTGCTCTCTTTTTGGAACACACGAACATAATCTATGGTATATTTTTGGGGTAAACTGGATGCGTCTATCCAACCTCCCCACGAACCGCCCATAGCGAGATTAAGCAGCAAATAATGGTTTTTATGAAATGCCTGACCGGATTTATCCGTTTGGAAACGATTGACTTCCACATCATCAATGAACCAAATGAGTTCTTTCTCATTCCACTCCAATGCATAAACATGAAAAGAGTCCACGATATTTGCCAACGTTAACGAACGCATCTGTGTAGCGTATTTGTTATCGGTCGTACGGATATAATGCACATTTGTATGTATTCTACCCGGTTCGAAACCGACATGCTCCATGATGTCAATCTCTCCGGCGTCAGGCCAACTGCCGAATCCTAAAGTCCATATTGCGGGCCAGACACCTTTGCCTTTGGGAAGACGTGCTTTAACTTCGAAACGACCATAAGTCCAGGAAGCTTGCGCCCGAGTAATAAGGCAAGCCGAAGTGTAGGAAGCAAATTCGTTTTTCTTTTTCCAATCGGTAGAACCGGACTGATACGCCGCATTGGGATAGGATTCTTTCCGAGCTGTAATGGTCAACATTCCTGCATCTACCATTGCATTTTCAGCTCTCGCTTTGGTATAATACTGCTCCTCATTATTGCGAACAAATCCTTCTTCATACCCCCATTTTGTCGGGTCGGGAAGACCTTTGTAATCAAATTCGTCATGCCATACGAGCTTCCAACCTTTACGAACAGGCACTATTGTTGAATCTTTCCCATTGCCACCAGTAGCGTCATTAGACTTAGAGCAAGCGCAAAAAGCGACCAAAGCCAACCATGTAGACAAAGTACACATACGCATCATATTGTAATTTTTAAGAAGCTTGAAACCTATATATTTTGACCCAATCGACTTGCATTTTCGTACTTCCGGTCATCGTTTTCGCAAAAGTATCCAACTGTATAGTCATGTGGTGCGGAACGGTCGGAATAGCATTTTTATCCTCCAATGTCCATTGCAAAACGTCATCTACATAGATTCTGATGGCATCGGGAGACCACTCCATAGCCACAGTATGCCATTGCGTAGCATTGAAAAGGTGTTCTTTGTGATACTGCTTATTGTCACTGCCATAGTGGATATATGTGTGAAAACTTTGACGGCGGTTTGTGGTTGTTTCATAAAAATCATTTTCGCCATCTATAGGCCAACGCTCACTTTGCGGCCAGGTAAGTAATACTGCGCTTGTGGCATAGCTGGGATCGTCATCCGCACGCACTCTTGCCTCAAAACGACCAAATTTGTAATTTTTCACATGTGCCATACCTCCGGAAACCAACTGACCGTCTTTCATTTCTGCGGTGACGGTCAATATTCCATCCGCTACCGAAAATGCCGTCGGTCGTCTCAAACCATTATTATTGTGTCCGGGACCATCGTATAGAGACCATTGCGAACGATTTACACTATTGCCTTCAAAATCTTCTTCAAAGTCCAAATGCCACACTCCTTTCAATACGGAATCGGTCTCCGACTTCGGGACATCGCCGGTTTTATCTTTGGAACAAGAGGAAAATGTCAGCAAAAGGACAATAGAGCAGAAAATATTTTTCAAAAAAACAAGAAATACAGTCATCGTCAATCAAAATTGTTTTTGGAAAAAGATTGCTACACAATCCTTGCGAAAATATCGGCAAAATAGCAATATTGACTACCGCAATGCGGAATAATTACCATTGCAGACAAGTATCATATCATTTTGTCATACCATTCATTTAGAAGAATATTATTTTTGTTCGGTAGTCTATGGAAATATGTGTACGATATACAGTTGGGAGAAAATAACCTCGCTGCAATATTTTTGAAAAAAAATTTGCATGGATATGAAAAAGGCATTACTTTTGCCGTCCGAAAAATTTAAAGTTCATGGCAAATCATAAAGCTACCAAAAAAGATACGCGTCAAGCTGCAAAACGCAGAGACCGCAACCGTTACTATGGCAAAACTACACGTAATGCAATTCGTGATTTGAAAGCCGTTGCAAGTGACGACAAAGCTTACGATGAAAAGCTTCCTTTGACTGTTTCCATGATTGACAAATTGGCAAAGAGGGGCGTTATTCATAAGAACAAAGCGAACAACTTGAAGAGCAAGCTTGCAAGGAAGACTTCTTTGAAAACGGCTTAATCCAGTTTCATGCAATTGAACAAGTTGGACAAAAATATTTGCCCCGCCGACTAGCGGGGCTTTTTCGTTTATACTTTTGTCATGTTTACCATTTATAATACACAGTTATGACTGAGAAAATTTTGATACTCGATTTCGGAAGCCAATATACACAGCTTATCGCGAGAGCAGTGCGCGAGGCAAACGTATATTGTGAAATCATCCCTTTTCACAAACCTTTTGAAATAGACGATTCGCTGAAGGGAATCATATTGAGTGGTTCGCCTTGCAGTGTCAATGACGAGGGCGCGCCGGACGTTGATATTCAGGCAATGGTGGCGAAAGTTCCTGTATTGGGCGTTTGCTACGGAGCCCAGTTGACGGCCAAAAGATTTGGAGGAAATGTAGGCAAATCCAATAAGCGGGAATATGGAAGAGCGCACTTGCATCTGGAAAAAGCTGACCCTTTCTTTGACGGTGTAGCAGAAGGTTCGCAAGTGTGGATGAGTCATAGCGATTCCATTAAAGAACTGCCCGCAGGTTTTGAAATATTGGCGACGACACAGAGTATCCCAGTTGCCGCATTCAAAAAGACGACAACGGATTCGAAACCACTGTACGGATTGCAGTTTCATCCGGAAGTCTACCATTCCACGGACGGAAAAAAACTCATCCAAAATTTTCTAGTAGAAGTTTGTGGTTGTCATCAGGACTGGACTCCCGCATCATTCGTTCACGAAACAGTAGAACGATTGAAAAAGGAAATCGGCGATGCCCACGTTATCATGGCGTTGAGCGGTGGAGTGGATAGTACCGTTGCCGCAACGTTGGTCAGCAAGGCAATTGGAAATCGTCTTCACGGTATTTTTGTCGATAATGGTTTGCTACGCAAAAACGAATTTGAAGATGTATTGAAAATATATAGTCAACTAGACTTGAATGTAAAAGGTGTCGATGCAAAAGCCAGATTCTATAAAGGTCTGGAAGGTGTTACCGATCCAGAAGCAAAACGTAAAGTCATCGGTAAAACATTCATTGACGTTTTCCATGACGAAGCATTGCTGGTAAAGGAAGCGAGTTTTTTGGGACAGGGAACAATTTATCCTGATGTCATCGAAAGTACAAGTGTCAATGGCCCATCAGTAACTATCAAATCGCACCACAATGTTGGAGGTTTACCCAAAGAAATGAATCTTAAATTGGTAGAGCCATTGCGTTATCTGTTCAAGGACGAAGTACGTCGCGTAGGTTTGGAACTAGGTATTCCACACGATATGCTTTTCCGTCATCCATTCCCAGGACCGGGATTGGGTATTCGTATATTGGGCGACATCACTCCTGAAAAAGTCGAGTTGCTACAGAATGCGGATTACCACTATACAAAAGCGTTGAAAGACCATCAACTATACGATAAAGTCTGGCAGGCCGGAACGATACTATTACCAATCAAAAGCGTTGGCGTAATGGGAGATGAGCGTACTTACGAATCAACCATAGCCTTGCGTGCCGTGACTTCCGTTGACGGTATGACGGCGGACTGGGCGCATTTGCCTTATGATTTTCTAGCGTTTGTTTCCAACGAAATCATCAATAATGTAAAAGGTATTAATCGCGTAGTTTACGATATCAGCAGCAAGCCACCTGCAACTATAGAGTGGGAATAAGGTTATAATCGTAAAAATATTTCATGAAAAAGTCCACCCAATATTCGGTGGACTTTTTCATGTGAATCATACCGAGTAAAACCACATATCAGCCGATTTATTGAAAATAAATTCATAGTAAATAAGAACTTAGTGGTGGCATTAATAAATCAAAATTCCAAAATTGAAAGTCTATGAAAAAGTCATTTTTGCTTACGGTTGCCTTTGCGTTATTTCTTCTTTCCTGCGTTTCTTTTCGAAAACTGGATTTTTACAAGGTAAAACTAGGCATGACAAAAGAAGAAGTTTCCAATGCGTTGCAAGCAAGTCCGGAGAATATGATTGGCTCTAAACAATATGCAGATGGTCTGATGGAAGTGCAGCAATACCATTACATCAGTGGAAAAGACATCTACTATTGGCTCTTTTTCTGGAACGGTAAACTGGTCAAGTACGAAACTCCGGAACTTAGAGGCAGAAACAATTTCGATTCATCCAAAGACGAGATGGACAAAGTCTATGAAGGTATGGTTCGGAACAAGTGATTTCAGTTTGAGGTTGGAGAGGTTGGGATAAAGACGGCATTATTGTTGTTTTATAAAAAGTTTTATTTTTATATCATAAACACGATAAACAACCGATATGAAGAAATTTTTATTAGCCGCTTGCCTTTTAGCTTTTGTTTGTATAGAAAACAACGCTTCAGCCCAACTGACCGTCGGACGGACCAAAGAGCAGATTAATGCTGACAAGGAAAAAGCAACTGCCCACCAGATTGGTACCAACAATGTTATTACTCCGAATTATTGGCTGTTCCGACTGGGAGAGACTACGGAATTTATGACGTTTACGGACGATATAAATGGTACGCGCAAAGTGGCGTTTGCCTCCGTGAAAGAAGAAAAGGACTTTTACAATTACGTATTGGGTCTTTTTGACAATTTCAAGGACAATGAGTTCTCTATTGGCAATACACGTATTATTCCCATGAAAATGGGCAATTTCTTAGGTACAAAGAACTTGGCGTTTGATTTTTATATTGATGGCAGTACTCATGCCTACAAGTCTTTAGTTATTAGCAAGTCCGGCTGGGAAAGGTTATTCAAGAAGTCAATCATTCAGGATAAATAAGATCGTTGATATTTGAATGACAAAGCCGTCCCGATATTGGAACGGCTTTGTCATTGTATCAAATATGTAAAAACGTATTGGTGTTAATGAGAGGACGCATTTGTCTTATTGATAAAGCCAATGACTCCGTTCATAAATACTTTTTGGTCGTCCCACATTGCCAAGTGGCTCCCGTTAGGGCAATAGAGGTATTGGCCTTTTTGAACCATCTTACTTTGCGCTTCCATTGCTTTTGGATCCATAGTGTCATATTTTGCTCCGACCATCAATGTCGGTACGGAGATTTCCTTCAACCTGTTACTGATATCCCAATTGGCCAGCGTTCCGCCAATGCCAAATTCGCTTGGACCTTGCATGAATGTATAGATACTGTTGTTGACATGCTTTATGGAACGCATCAGTGCGTCAGGCCATTCTTTTAGGCGGCATGTGTGCTCCGCATAAAAGTTTGGAAGTAGCAGCTCCATGTAACGAGGATTGTCAAAATCTTTTTTTGCTTCCAGTTCTCTTATTTCCTTCAGGACTTCAGGTTTCATTTGTTTTGAGAGGACATCTTCTGCATATTTGCCGTAGGCGGGCGCGCTTGCCATCATATTGGCGATAATCAGCCCTTTCAGATTTTGCTGGTATTTCAATACGTATTCCATCCCCAATATTCCGCCCCAGGAATTGCCTAAAACGTAAAAATTACTGCTGTCAGCTCCGATTGCTTTTCGCACCTGTTCTACTTCCTCCACAAATCGCGCGGTTGTCCACAGGCTACTGTCCGTCGGTTGGTCACTATAGTAAGAACCCAACTGGTCATATTCGTAAAACTCAAAACCTTCCCTTTGAAAAAAGGTTTCAAAACACTCCATGTACTCATGCGTCATGGCAGGACCTCCGTGTAGCAGCAATATCTTGATGTGTGGATTGTTGCCGAAGCGTTTCGTCCATACTTTAAAATTGCCTTTTGCCGTTTGTATTGGAATCATTCTGACTCCACCACTTTCTACGGAATCGTTGTAGGTAAAATAATCGGAAAGAGATGGTTTGCTTTTGTCTTTGCAGGAAAATAGCCACATCGTGGCAGTCAATAAGCATAGTATTGGTAATCTGCGCATAACTATATTTTTATGGTTGAATGCGAAGAAAAGATACGAAATATTAGCAAATGGAAGGAATTTATCCTTTCGATCTCCATACAGTATCTCGTAGAGGACTTTGTGGGTGTTGTTGGGTGAAAAACAAATCTGCATAGTCCAGCACGCTGAGACTATGCAGAGGATAAAATATTAGAACGGAGCTTCATCAACAGCTTTGATAGCGTCTGCCAGTGCTTTTTCCTTGATTTCCGAAAGTGCAACACCTTCTACACGAAATACCGTTACATCAGTCATGCCGATAAAGCCAAGAACCGTTTTGACATAAGGTTCGGTAAAGTCAAGAGGTCGCGTTTCCTCTACAGTATAGATTCCACCAGTTGATATTGCCAAATAGACCTTCTTTCCATTGATTAGACCTTCAGGACCTGTTTCTGTATAGTGGAACGTAATGCCTGCGCGACAGATATTGTCGATCCACGTCTTTAGATTGGAAGGGAATGAGAAGTTATACATCGGTATAGAGATTACTATCGCGTCTGCATCATTTACTTCTTTTATTGCTTCGTCAGAAGACGCTACAATATCATCCTGTTCGGGTGTTCTGTTTTCCGCTGGAACAAAAAAAGCAGTGCTGAAATGATGCAACGGATTCATACCTAAATCTTTTACCAAAACCGTGCTTCCGCTCTCTTTAGCTTTTAATTTTTCTACGATAGCATTTCCCAATTTGGTACTGAACGAGTGGTCTCCCAATATGCTGGAAGTTACTTGAAGGATTTTCATTTTGATTGATATTTGTAATATTGACAATTATACAATGGGTTACGAAGGCAAAGTTATGGAAAATAAAAAACACATGTTGCAACAAATATTATTTAAAGAAAAAAATTAGCACATTCTTTTGTCTCACAGTCTCTCGTAGGGGCTTTGCGGGTGTTTTGGAGTGAGCTACAATGCCTCATAGTCCTGTGTGGAGAGACTATATGAGAAGGAAAATAGCGTTTAAAGTATTGGTTAGATTATTGCGCCTCGTTATAAATATCTATTGCGTCGGATAGTTTATTTTTTTCTGCTTTTTTAAGTGCTTTGGGATTGTCATTAATTAATGGGATAAGATGCTCTTTCGTTAAGGAAAAAACTACGCCGTCATCTCCTTTTTGTATGGCACTGTAGTAAGGTGTCCCAACTTCTGGAGCGATGGCATATTGTATGATTTTGCCATTGCGCGTTCTGAATAGCCAGCATGAGTCGGTAAAATAGGGTTTGCCACTAAATTTATAACCATTGAAGAAAACAGTATAGATTTCTTTTGTTTCAGAAGGAGTATATGTCCTCTTTTCGCCATCGGCGGTTTTGATAATCAGCGAACTAAGCCCTTTTTTTACGCTAATTTTTCCTTTACCAGTAACCACACTGTCATTTTTCAAGACGATCGTATAGTCATATTTTTTTAGCGCTATACCTTGAGATCCATAAAATATAGGTGAGTAATTAAATGATCCAGGAATGGTTACATTACCTCTAGGTGTTTGGATATTCATTGGCGGGGTGTATCCGAATTGTGCTTGGGCTTTAACAACGACCAAAAACATCAATACAAACAAAAATCTTTTCATAGGTTCTATTATCATTATTTGAACAAAAATAAGAGGATAGTTTCTTTTGATAATAGATTGTCGCACATTTTTTAGCTGTACTAGTTCATCTATATTGGATTTAACCTTAATGCACATTATTCTTTACTTTTGCACTCCTTTAAATCGATATTTAACCAATATAAGATAATGAGCCAACAATTATCAGAACAAGAAGTCATCCGTAGGGAAAAGCTGGAAAAGCTACGCGAACTGGGTTACGACCCATATCCGGCAGCACTGTATCCCGTTTCGCATTATTCTACGGACATCAAAACGGAATATTCGGAAGAAAAACAAGCAGATTTTGACCATGTATGCGTCGCCGGACGTATCATGAGCATCAATGATAAAGGAAAGGTCTTTTTTATCAAAATACAGGACAGCAAGGGTATCATCCAATTGTATGTGAAGCGTGACGAACTCTGTCCGGAAGAGGATAAATCTTTTTGGAGCGATGTTGTAAAAACATTGGACTTGGGAGATTTTATCGGAGTGACCGGTTTCGTTTTTGTTACGAGAACGGGAGAAACGTCTATCCATACGCAAACCCTGACCTTATTGGGCAAATCGCTGAAACCGTTACCAGTCGTGAAACGTGACGAAGAGGGGAATGTTTTCGATGCGGTCACAGACCCTGAGTTCCGTTACCGCCAGCGTTACGTAGACTTGATTGTCAATCCGGCAACCAAAGACGCATTTGTAAAAAGAACAAAAATCGTCAATACAATCCGTGAATTTCTAAACGAAAAAGGTGCGTTGGAAGTAGATACGCCTGTGTTGCAGGCGATTCCAGGTGGCGCGGCGGCTCGTCCGTTTATCACGCACCACAATGCTTTAGACATTCCTTTGTATCTGCGTATTGCAAATGAATTGTACCTGAAACGCTTGATTGTCGGTGGTTTTGACTGGGTGTACGAGTTCAGCCGTAATTTCAGAAATGAAGGAATGGATCGCACGCACAATCCGGAATTTACCGTATTGGAATGGTACACGGCGTACAAGGATTATTTCTGGATGATGGAAATAACGGAACAGTTGTTCGAACGATTGGCGATTGCCGTTTACGGTACGACGGATGTTCCGGTTGGGGATAAAATCATCAGTTTCAAAGCGCCGTTCCGACGTGTTCCGATTTTTGACGCTATAAAGGAAAATACGGGAATCGACATCAGCGAAAAAGACGAAGCTGGTTTGCGTGAAGTATGCAAACAATTCAACATCGCTGTTCCGGGCAATATCGGAAAAGGAAAATTGGTAGACGAAATCTTCGGCGAAACATCCGAACCTAAATATATCCAGCCAACGTTTATCATCGACTATCCGGTCGAAATGAGTCCGCTTACCAAGAAACATCGTAGCAAAGAAGGTCTGGTGGAACGTTTCGAACTGATGATTAACGGAAAGGAATTGGCAAATGCCTATAGCGAGCTGAATGACCCTATCGATCAACGCGAACGTTTCGAAGAACAGGCAAGACTATTGGAAAGAGGCGATGATGCAGCGATGTTCATCGACCAGGATTTCTTGCGTTCGTTGGAATATGGCATGCCGCCAACTTCCGGTATTGGTATTGGCGTTGACCGTTTGGTAATGCTGTTGACCAATCAACCTTCTATTCAAGATGTATTGTTCTTCCCGCAGATGCGTCCCGAAAAGACCACTGCCGCTGTTAAGGAAGAAAAATAAAAATAGATTCTACTTTTTTATATTGGAGAAAACCCAATTTCGCGCCATTGGTCGGTATAGATACCGGCCGATGGCGTTTTTGTCTATCCTATTTTGTATTGGCAAAGACGGCTGTAGCTAATACGTGTTTTAGGTCTTCTCCGGCTTCCGGATTTTCATAGTTAACGGCAATCATCACTTCTTCTTCTTTGATTATATTAAAATAGATTGCCTTGTAAAACTTTCTTTGGCTACTGTTGTCGGTAGCCACAAACTTAAATACCTGAAATTCTACACCACCAATATCTTCCTTTTTTAACGGGTCTATGTCAATGGCGCATCCAGCATCTTTATAGGTACTTATTGCTTGCTGTTTGGTAAGCTTGATTTCTTTTTCCCATTCTTTGGTAGTGCCTGTATGCGGTAAAAGCCAACATGCAAAAAAGTCGTCCTTGCTTTTCTCCATTTCAAACATGGTTTCCATATTGCTGTTGACAACAAAACTGGAAGGAATAGGAATCGTTAATCCGATTCTGGAAAATGTAAAATGGTCGGCAGGAGCTACAGGAGCGGATGATCTTGTATCCCCAGACATTTGCTGTATCTGCGCATCAGTGAGACGCGGAGTATATGGTTCAAGTTCAGAAGATGTTCTCGGTTGGTTGCAGGATGACGAATTTATGGCTAACATTTTTGCTATAAACAAGCCAACAGCTAAGAGTATGGTAACTGTACCAGATGGAGATACGGGTGGTTTTTTGGCGGGTTCTTTTTCATTAGGCATTTTGCAGTGTATTTAGGTTAGTAGGAAAGAATATGCTATTCAAAAATACGCAATATTCAGTTATTGACCAATATGCTCACAATGGGATAAATATTAAGTAAATCCAACGTCAGATGTTTAGATGGTTGGAATTTTCCTTTTATATTTGAGGAAGAAAAAATCGTTTACAGTTCTGTACATTTTGTTTTTGACTTTTAATCTTATTTCTATGCTTAAGAAGATATTGGGAATCACTATATTGGTATTTGTGTTAGTAGTTGGATTTAGTACATGGTGGCGTTACTACTATGTGTTTGGCGAAGGTGTAAAGTCAGGGTCACTCAACTATCTTGTCAAGAAAGGAAATGTTTTCAAAACCTATGAAGGAAAATTGATACAGTCCGGTTTCAGCGGAAGCAAAACTGGTTCTGTACAGTCCTATGAATTTGAATTTTCGGTTGCTGATGATAGTTTGGCAAATGTATTGATGTTGAATAGCGGAGCTTTTTACGAACTACACTATAAGGAATACAAACACGCTATTCCTTGGAGAGGTTATAGTCGCTTTATAGTTGACAAAATGGTCAATATCAAGCCAATGGGAAATTAATCAAACAACTTCACCCTTAATATATTTTTATGTCGATGCCTGGCAGTTCTGAATTAATAATAGTCCTATTCGCCCTATTCATAATAGTTTTACCTATAGCGGCTTTGCTAGACTTACTGAGAAGTCGGTTTAAAGACCCAGTTAATAACATAGTATGGACATTGGTTATAATATTGTTGCCAATATTAGGTTCAATCTTATATTTTTCTATAGCAAAATCACAAAAAA
>JAATFC010000297.1 GCA_015655435.1 Chitinophagales bacterium
ATTCCATTATCTAAACTAATCGAATAAGGATGGTGCTAGTCTGGCACCATGCGTTCGGTAAAGCTATACAATGCTATGACCGATTAAACGGTATCGACACTAATGGCATCGATTAAGAGCAGATTAGATTTCCTTTCAAAATCGGACCACAAGGTCCTGCCCGCTATTTCTGTCTCCTTGTTATAAAAGACGGGATGTTTGTCTATCTGTCCTTCGTCGGAAAAGAAAATGCCCTGTTTGTTGCTGCTACTTGCACTGTAACATGCATATATCTCCCCGGCAAGAAATTGAAGCATATTACTCTATTGTACGAAACTGTCAATCAACTTACTATTACTTTGCTCCTTATTCCCAGTAATTTAGAAATGGCGTCCAGAATTAGTAAACGGGTCACGGGAAAATAAGGTCAACCGGCTTTCAGAACGTAGGGTGACTGGGAAAAATATTTAATTCGCTTAATTCTGAGATAATCTGAGCTAATTCCTTTCTTTGTCTAATAGGAAGAATATAAATTTTGGGGTAATCAAGTATATCTAATATTTCAGACATGATTGATTATATCTTTTTAATTGGTTCGGGGAATTGAATTCAATGCCTCCTGTGTCAACTTTATTATCTTGTGTTTTTCGGCAACATCTTTGTCCTTTTGCTCTCTACGAGCAAGGAAAATGCACTCCTAAAAAATTGAAGTGCCTTCCCCTTGCTCTATTAATTTATATATCGTAAATTATTAATTATCAAATGATTAAATTAAAGAATAGCCTTAAATCCATTAATAAAAGGTTCGATATTTGTATTGACGGGGTCACAAAAGCAGTTACAGAAATGTAGCTGCTTTTATATTTTATTCCTATCGACCAGAAAGCCGTTACCAAACAATTGGTATTGAAGAAAAATGACCTGTTTTATTCTTATCAATTAAATAGATAAAAGAAAATCATCTACTATCCAATGCCCCAATAAAGGCAACAAGGTTCTTGATTTCCTCTGGAGTGAGGTTCAGTTTGTCTGGACCTAATGTCTGGTTTGTAACGTTAACGCCCCTTCCGACACCGCCACCGTCATTGTAGAATCCCATCACTTCTTCCAACGTCTTGAACGCACCATTATGCATATAAGGAGCAGTTTTATTGGCATTACGCACACTCACTGTTTTGAAACCATAGTTAAACTGCGACATTAAAAGAGAATCGTACATCCCTTGTTTGCCCAATACAGTGTACACGCCTTGGTCTTTATCAAGAATCTTACTAGTTGTATTTTCCGGAACACCCAGCACTTCGATATCCTGCGAAATATACTTGGGAGGAAACACACCACTAAACAACGGCATATAGTGGCAAGTTGCGCATTGCGCTTTCCCCATGAACAGGTTGAAACCTTTTATCTCGGATGCGCTCATCGCGTCATTGTTGCCCCGCATATAGTCGTCAAATTTACTGTTGAGCCTGACCAAGCTTCGCACATAAGCCGACAACGACTCAACTATATCGTTTTTGTCAATAGTTCGTTTGTCTGGAAATGCATCACGGATAAGGTGTTTATAGTCTGTATTGGACTGAATGAGTGACAAAGCGGTAGTAATAGATCCGTCCATTTCTTTTGGATTGTGGACGACGTCCAATATCTGGTCTTCTATATTTGCAGCACGTTGATCGTAAAACTGTTGTGGCTGTAACGCAGTATTGATAAGTGTTGGCGTATTTCTGTCAATCAATCCTTTACCTGAAATATCCTGCTCTTTTACAAGATTATCAGCGAATGCTTGCGCTTCAATATGACAAGATGCGCAACTTCTAGTCTGCGTACTGGAAAAAACAGGATCACGGAAAAGTTTTTTTCCCAATACGATTTTTTCCTGCAAATTTTTTTGTTCCAATATAGGCGAATAAGCCATAGCATTGAATACTCCCAAGTCAAACAAAGTCGGTGCATCCTGCCTCAATAGTCGATTATATTTCAACTCGCTAAAACTATATTGTCTTCTTATTTTTTCAATACCACGACTCAATGGATTCGCATAATTTCGAACAAAAAAAGCCCTATCGAAAGAAATGAAATCAGGATTGTTTCTCAGATAGTGAACGGCATTATAAAATATTTTTCCTAAACCGTTCTCTTTCCCAATATAAACCTGCATCACTTCGTCCACACTATGCAATGCTACTGCACTTTCCTGCATCGAATGCAAGGTCAATGGATTGTCAAATCCAACAATACCAATCGCTTCAATACGAAAAACTTCTAGTTTGGCTGCATCCAATATCTGCCAGGACGCAATATCTATATTGGAAAAATAAGATTTTAAAATTGATACGTTTTCGGCTAATATCTTTATTTCATTTATTAGTTCCTGTTTACTCGATTTGTTATAGTGCGGGAACAATAAAGTCTCTATCACCTGCAATCCATTGGGATTAGTTATAGCACTGCTCGCCATATCCATTTCCGGCTTTGCAGCACCATTAATCAATTTTGCTGTTGAATAGGTAAAGTATTCTACCGCCCATTCTATTGTTTTATAGTGTATTCTAGTTTGTAAAAATGCTTGCTGCAATTGGGTTTCAGAAGCACTCATATTGGCAAATGGCAACACACTATCATTTAATAAAGCCGACATGCTATCAATCTGACGACATAGGCTTTCTTTAACGATAAGTTCCGGAGTTTTGTCTTGCCGACGAAATGACACTAGGATTTGAAACAACCCCAGCACAACAGCGAAAACAATGCCTATTCGCCAGACCTTCATTTTATAGTGTAAAGAATTAAAGAATAACTATGCACTTTATTTATAAAAACGAAATAAACGTAGTTTAATTTAATACTATTTATTTACCATCGAAATCAAATGCACCAGACAGCGGATCGGCATTGCCGTCGCGACTGTTCAATGGTTTCAAGCCCCAGCGTTTTTCAATAAATGCCAATATACTTACCGTTTCGTATTGCGTGTGGTCGACATAACCTTTTTTGGAAAAAGGTGATATTATTATAGCCGGAATACGTGAACCCGGTCCCCAAATATCAATTACAGGAGGTGCAACGTGATCCCAAAAACCACCGTTCTCATCGTACGTCAATATAACGACGGCATCCTTTCCATTCGGCCCGTTTAATACATCATTGATAAGTTCAACAGCATGCCGTTCGCCTGCCACAACGTTAGAATAGCCTGGATGTTCATTTACGGTACCAATTGGTTTTACAAAAGAAACGGCAGGCAAAGTACCATCTTTAGCTGCTTGAATGAATTCCTTTTCGTCTTTCAGATGTTGTTTTTTCTCATCAGTTCCGTCCGCATATCTTTTGAAATATACAAACGGTTGATGGTGATATTGAAATGTTCCATCTGCATGCCCCGCCATCGCGTCATCCCAACCACCTGAATACCAAGCCCAGGAAATCCCTTTGTCTCCCAACCGATCACCAATAGTCGGGTTAGTTTGACTTGTGACCAGATTTGCCTTTTTCGCTGCGGAAGGATGTGGTTGGTTTTCAGAATATATCGTATTGACCGCATAACCGTCAGGTGTGACCGCCCCATCTTTTAATAGCTTTCCGTTACTATCCAGTTCAGCGCGTATCAACTGCGAAGCAGTAGGAAAATAAGGCGTCGCAGCCGCAATCAGCCATTGATGATTCAGAAAAGAACTACCGAATGCACTATGAAAAAAATTGTCACAAAGTGTGTATTGTTTGGCTATTGGATATAGTGGCAATAGTTGCGTCTTATAGTAGCCCATCGTCATTCCGGCGGTACTGTTGTAAACAGCAAACTTGTTCATCTTTCCACCGTTGATCTGCAAACGTTCTTGATAATATTGATGCAGGACATCCGGTGATTCCTGATCGGCAGGAACATATTGGTCAATATTGAAATAGCCATTGGGTATATTGGTCGGGAACGCGCTGGAACGGGGAATCGGCGGTAAAAACTGATATACATTTTCGTCTCTGTCTAGTTGCGTAACACTTTCCTTCGTCGCACTAGACAAACCATTTGCACCTTCGAACTGACCGTACAGATTATCAAAACTGTGGTTTTCCATATAGATGACTACCACATGCTTGACCTTTTCGATTCCTTTTAATGTATTGGATGACGTATCGGTCGTAGTGTCAAACGCTTTTTTAGTTGAGGAGCATCCTGCAATTTCAAGCAACAAACAAGTAAATAAGCCCAACCCAATAATAGCTTTTTGTTTCATGCGTATTTTTTGTGTTCTAATTTTAGAAGGAATGATAATCTGTATTCTGGGATAAATGTAAACTTTTTCTTCAAAATGGTTACAGCATATTACCATCATTCATAAAGATATAACTGCAAAAAGCAACAGTATTGACGCGCTATTTGCCTTCACATTAACCTAAAACAAAAAAAGCAGACACTTCACGCATCTGCTTTCCAGTATATTTTTACAAAAGACTATTATTGGTGGCTCTCGATTGATTTTCCGATATTGTCAAAAATCTCTTCGATAGAACCAATACCTACAATTTCATCCACCTTACCGAACTGTTTGTAGTAATCGGCAACGGCTGTTGTTTTGTTGTTGTATTCTTTGATGCGGTATCTTACCACTTCTTCATTACGGTCATCGGGACGACCGCTTGTCAATCCACGGTTCAGCAATCTTTTGACCAATTCTTCTTCGTCCACTTTTAGCGAAATCATCAAATTGACTTTTTCTCCGTTTTCTTTTAATAGTTGGTCAAGCGCTTCTGCCTGTGCAACCGTGCGGGGAAATCCGTCAAAAAGAAAGCCTTGTGCGTCTTTGTTGTAAGCCATGACATCGTTAATCATGCCAATCACAACGTTGTCCGGCACTAACTGACCTTTTTCCATAATGGATTTTGCTTCCAGTCCCAATGGAGTACCAGCGGAAATCTGCGCACGCAAAAGATCTCCCGTACTAAGATGTAGCAGGTTGTATTTTGCAATAATTTTCTCACTTTGAGTTCCTTTCCCACTTCCCGGAGGACCAAACAGTATTAGATTGAACATGTGCGTAATGTGCTATTGTGAGGTGCAAAGATAAGTTTGCATATTGTTCGCCAACTAATTTTTTTTATCTCAATATTTTGTTGCGATCCATATCCAAACGCAGCAATATGAATATCAAAATCGTAAATGTCAATAAGGACGAGCCTCCATAGCTGACCAATGGCAGCGGAATCCCAACTATCGGAAATAGCCCAATAGTCATACATACATTGACCATCACATGGAAAAATATAATGGAAGCCACGCAATAGGCATAGACACGGCTAAATGCGCTTCTCTGCCGCTCCGCCATCCAGATAATGCGGAACAAAAGCCCTGCATACAGCATCAGAAAACCAACGCTCCCCATAAACCCAAACGCCTCTCCGATAGAGGTAAAAATAAAGTCGGTCTGTTGTTCGGGTACGTATTTCCCACGGGTCTGCGTTCCCTTGAGAAAGCCTCGTCCAAAAAAGCGCCCGGAACCGATGGCAATCTTACTTTGACGTACATTGTAGTCATCCGGTTTTGCTACTTTTTTGTCTTCCGATTCCCGTTTTTTGGTACTTCGGTTTTGACCACAGTCATATTCTTTTCCCACCATCGCGTAGATACGCGTCGACTGGTAGCACTGAAACACATTATTAAAAATATAAGGCACCACAAACCGCTGTATACCTACGCAACCAATCCAGATACCCACAATAAAAAGCAATAACGACCGACTACGTTTTACCTGTCTACGCAATACATACACAGCGATCGCCGCAATTAAGGTCAATATAATCGCCAAGGTATTGGGGTCTACAATCAATGTCGCTACTACCAATGCTGCAAAGGAGAAACCTACAATCAAAATCCATCCCGGCAATCCTTCCCTAAACATCACGATGAAAAAACTGAAATACACAAGCGCCAGTCCTGTTTCGTTTTGCAAAATGGAAAGCATGGCGGGCCCGAGTGCGATGGCACACGCAATCAATTGGGACTTTATTTTGGTAAAATCCAAATCCTGCGTGGAAAGGTACTTTGCCAAAGCGAGTGAGGTGAATATCTTACAGAGTTCGGCAGGCTGAAGGTTGAAGCCTCCTCCCAAGGGAATCCAGCTTTTTGAACCGTTTACATTTTTGCCAATAACGAAAGTCAGCACCATCAGAAATATGCCGAACACATAGGAAAGATTGGCCATCGCAGTATACAGTTTGCTATCACTCAGCAATATGAATGTTGCCAACAACGCACATATCCCTCCAAATATCAACTGCTTGCTATAATCCGTCTTTCCGGATGTGAAAGCCTGAAACACATTGAGGTCAGCCTTGTATTCTACCATGAAAATACACAGGATGCCTGTAGCCAATATAATTGCATACAGCAGGACTACAATCCAGTCTACGCCCTTTGCCAGTTCTTTTTCGCGTTCAGCCATAGTTCAATACGCTATTAATGGGTTGTCCTCCGAATGTTTTTATCCTTAATTTTTCTTTCGTCGGGCAGCACTATTGCATTCTTGTTTGCGTTGGGAGCATAAGGATTACTGTCTCCACCGTCCGCCTCTCTGCGATTAGGCTCCGCCTCTGGGTCAAACAACGTTTTTGGTTGCTCCGGTTGACGGAAGAGCGTTGCAGGTGGAATGGAATCGACGCCTTTGCTAGCTTGCTGCGTCAGCTTGACCTGTTTCAATGAATCCTTTACATAATACCAATGCTTAATCGCATCCGGTACAAGGTCTACTTTCGAAAAACTTTCCACGCCAGCCTTACTGCTTTCCGTCAAGGAATCGTTGATATATTTTTCAAGCATATATCCGGCAATAGGACCTGCCCAAGTCGCACCGTAACCAGAATTTTCCACTACTACAGCAATGGCTATCCTAGGATTATCAACCGGTGCATAGGCTATGAACACCGCATGGTTTTTACCATGCGGGTTCTGTGCCGTACCTGTTTTAGCTGCAAATTTTACACCTGGAATATTAATCATCGCGGCAGTACCTTCCGATGCCACGTCCGCCATTCCCTTATGTACTGCATCAAAAGCTGCTTGGTCTATATCCAAAGCCTTGTGCTTGGTACGGTATGACTGCATTAGTTTTTTATCGTCCTCGTCTTCGTCCTGAATATGGTCAACCAAGTGAGGTGTATAATAGTAACCACCATTGGCAATCAATGCTGCTGCGTTTGCCAATTGTATTGGGGTTGCGGTCATCCTATCCTGTCCAATACCCAGCGTCACATTGCTACAACTGTTCCAATGCCCATTGAAATCTTTATTGTAACCAGAGGTATCCGGTATATTTCCCATTTGCTCACTTGGTAAGTCTACTCCAAGTTTAACACCCAAGCCAAATCCGTTCATGTATTTTTTCCATGCCATATAGCCTTTCTTGACACCTCCATATTTTGGATTGTCAACCTCCATACGATAGGTAATAGAAAAATAAGTATTGCATGAATTGGCGAGAGCGGTACGCAGGTTGGCAGCATGTCCACCACCACTATGTGTACAACGAATAAAACGCCCACAACCAGAATATCCACCACCACAATCCACTCCAAACGAAGGCGTAATCAATCCTTCATCCAAAGCCACGAGCGCATTCAATGGTTTGAAAGTAGAACCCGGTGGATATTGACCCTGAATGGCTCGATTCCACATCGGTCTCGCCGTGTCCAATATAAGCTTGCCATAATTCTGTCTTCTGTTAGCTGGAGAAAGCAGATTTGGGTCGTAAGTCGGAGCTGTTATCATCGCGAGAATACCACCCGTTTTTGGATTGATGGCAACAGCCGCTCCAATTTTATGTTGAAAAAGTTTTTCGCCTAGTTGTTGTAATTCAATATCCATCGTGGAATAAAGATTTTTGCCGGCGATGGCAGCCGTATCATAAATTCCTTTTTCCCAATGTCCCTGCATACGCCCCTTGTTGTCGCGCAGATAACGCTCGACCCCACGACGCCCCATCAATACCGATTCATACGTTCTTTCCAAACCCGTAACTCCTGTAAAATCACCAGGCTGATAACCTTTGTCTGCATTTTTAGCCAAAAAGGAAGAATCTACCTCACCCAATCGCCCCAATATATTGGACGCAACGGGGAAAGGATAGCTCCTAACGGAACGTTCCTGCAATACAAATCCGGGAAACTTGTACAAAGACTCATTGAGCCGCGCATATTTTTCCGGAGACAACAACGACTCGAAGGCGTAGGCTTTGTAATTGCCGTTTTTGATGATGGCTGTCACCATTCTTTTGTGGTATTCGGCAGTATCGATGTCCAGTATTTTACAGAGCGTAAGCGTGTCCATTCCCTTACGTGCGTCATACGGCGTTACCATCAGGTCGTACATAACCGTATTTTCCAGTATAGGCTTTCCTTTTCTGTCAAAAATAATTCCCCTGTCAGGATACACTACCTTTCGGTAAATAGCATTGTTTTCTGCCTGCAGACGATAATCCTTGGAAAATATCTGCAAATGCAAAAGCTGAGCAATGATGACAAGAAACAAAACAGCAAAAATCAACTGCACGATTTTGCTCCTTCCCTGATTCTCTTCTAAGGCCATCTAAATTGATTATTAACGTGAAAATGCTGACAGGATAAAAGTACGCTCTCTATTCTATAACGCAAGATTGTACCAGATAATTTTTTCTGTAAAAATAAATACTTCGAATGCAAAAAAGTTAATACGCCGTATTGGTCTTGAAGCGTGATTTTCTTAAGAAAAGAAGTTCCGCAATTGCCACCAATAACATGCTGATTGCCGTGGTACATATTACTTTTATCAAGAAATACAGGATGTCGCCAAAACTCATCCAGTCTATGAACACGAGACACGCATTATGAATGAATGTCATGATAAAAATATAGGCAGCATACTGTGGGAAGCCTAGGCTTTTTACGCCTGGCTCCAGATAACTGATTTCAGATTTTTCCTGTGGCAACAGCACGTTGAGCAGGAATGGGCGTAGATAAGCAATCAATACGCAAGCGGAGGCATGATAGCCCGGTGTGCCCGTGAAATAATCCATTGTCAACCCAAAAACAAAACCAACGCCCAACAACGCCAGCCTTGGCATTGTATAAGGCAACCAAAGTAGGAAAAGGTAATACAGATACGGTTTTGCAAAACGGCTAATCATCGGAATCTTGTCCAATATGTACACCTGTATGAAGATGAACAGGAAAAAACGGATGATATTTTTTAACAGTAAACTCATTTTGCCTTAACAGGTTGTTGTTGCTGTGTTGCTTGTTCTAAACTTTTTTGTTCCGTATAGAAAACGTTCTTAATCAAATAAACATATTGGAGATTGGAAAAATCCGTTGAGGTTTCCAATACAATATCAATCAAGTTGGACGCTGCATCCGGACGTACCCGAATGGCTCGACCGACCATCAAACCCGGCGGAAAACTTTCGGATAAGTTACTCGTGATAACCGAATCCCCTTTTGTGATTTTTATATTTTTGGGAACATTGTGCAATAAGACTTCCGACGGTTTGACACCATCCCAATCCACAATACCTGTGAATGGTTTGCCTTTCAGCGTAACACTCACACGACTGTTATGATTAAGCAGACTCATAACCACACTATAATTTTTGCTAACGGAAACCACATGACCGACAATGCCTTTTGGTCCAGCGACTGCCATATCTGTTGTTACGCCATCAGCCGAGCCTTTTTGGATGGTAATATAGTTGTTCTCACTATAAAGGGAATTGTTAACCACTTTTGCCGTAGTGAAGATATATTTCACATTGCGACCAAGCGTATCTCGATAAAGAGAGTCAATACGCGCTTGCAGCTTATTGGTACTCGTATCACCATTTTTCCCAATAGACGTCATTATCATGTTCTTGAGCATTGCATTTTCTTCCGCAAGTTGTTTGTTCGTTTTCTTGAGTTGAAAATAATATTCAACGTCATTGTACTTTTTGTCAAAAAAGCCTGTAAACGAGGACGCTACATTGATGTAAACCGCATTGTAACTGTTATTGTAGCGCACCAACATACTGATACAGATAATCTGCAACACCAATAACGTGAAAAAAGTAATATACCGCCTTATGAAAATGATGATATTACGCAACTTCGGTTCTTTTTGTTCTCAGGTGTTATATTGTTAGCGCATGATGAATGGGAAACGTTGGTAGTGCTTCAATGCAATACCGGTCCCGCGTACAACGCTTTTTAACGGATCGTCAGCAATGTGAACAGGTAATTTGATTTTTTGGCTCAAACGCTTGTCCAGACCTCTCAACAACGCACCACCTCCTGTCAGATACAAACCTCTGCGGTAGATATCCGCCGCCAATTCCGGTGGAGTCGTTTCCAGTGCCTTTAAGATTGCTTCTTCTATTTTGAAAATGCTTTTGTCCAATGCTTCCGCTACTTCCTGATAGCTGACCATGATTTGTTTTGGTATACCTGTCACCAAGTCACGTCCATTTACCGGAAGGTCATCTGGTGGATTTTCCAAATCCTTCATGGCTGCGCCCAATTGGATTTTGATTTGTTCAGAAGTACGTTCACCAATAAGCAAACTGTGATAACGTCTCAAAGCTTCCATGATGTCCGCAGTAAACTCATCTCCGGCAATACGGATACTTTGGTCGCAGACAATACCCGCCAATGCGATGACCGTGATACCCGTCGTACCGCCACCAATATCGATAATCATGTTACCCACCGGCTCTTCTACGTCGATACCAATACCGATCGCAGCAGCCATAGGTTCATGAATCAAATAAACTTCTTTCGCACCCGCCTGTTCCGCACTGTCGCGTACCGCACGCTTTTCCACTTCCGTGATACTGGAAGGAATGCAGATCATCATCCTCCAGCTTGGTGGGAACAATGGTTTTTTCGGATAGATCATTTTGATCATCTCACGAATCATCAGCTCAGCAGCATTGAAATCGGCAATTACACCATCTTTCAACGGGCGCACCGTACGGATGCTTTCATGCGTTTTTTCATGCATCAGCAACGCACGTTTTCCTACGGCGATGACCTCCTTAGGATTGTTTCGGTTCAGTGCAACGATGGAATGTTCGTTGACAACAATTTCTTCATTATGTATAAGCAAGGTATTAGCGGTACCCAAGTCCATCGCTATTTCCTGCGTAAAAAAATTAAAAAGTCCCATTATTTGTTAACAATATTAAATATTATTGCCCCAATTAAGGTGCAAAAAGAGCGAATTTAAACGACAATACAAAAGCTACATTAAAATTTATTTTAACTAGGCGTTTTTCATCCCGAAAACCGTCATTTTCCTACCATTTCAGCGGTTCTCCCTTCTCTGCCTGCGACTTCAGACTATAAAACCAGTCCTTGGTCTGAATGGCATAAAAAGGCAACGTAATTTCAGGATATTTTCTTAACGAAAGGTCTATCAAGTCCAATGCCAATTTCAGGTCTCCTTTTGCGGAAGACATCACGGCTGCGGCTGTATAGGCAAAACGATAATTGTTCAATACTTGTATGTTGTCCGGATTGTTCCGAAACGACGAATCGTCCACGGGTATTGGATTTAACCTTGACAATCGAGACTCCAAAAAGTTGAGGTTGCTGGAACTCGTGTCCGTTACCATCTTGAAAGTCAAGCCACGCAACTGCAAATAATTGTCCACATTCAAGCCCAACCGCATATTGGACGGTACGTCTGCCGCGATGAAAACGTCTTTTCTGAACTGATTTTTTTGCAACAGATTCAGAAAAGCCATATCTGCTTTTGCCATGGATGACGGCTTCTGTACTTTCCAGCGAATAATCGACTCTCCGCCAATAGCATCCAGGTTTTCGTTCAATACAATTGCGCTATCATTCACTAGGTTGCGACCGCCTTGTTGCATAGCCAAAGCCATGGAATCGGAGATCACATCCATTTTTTTATACAAAGGAACTGCCCAACTTGTCTGCAAAAAATTCAAGTCCACGCAGTTGATGTCTGGTCTGAATTTTTGGACAGTTTGCAAATACGCCAAATAATAAACGTACATGTCACCATTAGTAAACAAATAGGCATTCTGACCGCATTCCTGCATGACTTGCCGGAAATAACCCAATACGGATTGATTGATGCCGCCACGTATCGCAGCCTGATTCAGACACCAATACGCAGAATCTTTGTTTCCTTTATTGAAATATCGCAAAGCCTGATTACCCCAGATTGTCAATATCTTGGTATGTGGGTCAAACAGTAAGCGACTACCCTTATAGTTGCCTTCACTCAATTCAATACAATTCTGAAATGCATCACTTGCCCGCATCGCTAGTTGCAAGGAGGCATTGAGCATTTCCTCGCTGCTACCCATATTGTATTCGTCAATAGCATAGCCGAAATAGTACCAAGCTTCCGCATCCCCGGGATTGACGGAAACCAACGGTTCCAATATCTTTCCGGCTCTGATAAAGTCGGGACGCTCGCCTCTGAGCATCGCTCCCATTTCGTCTTTTGCCTTGCGAAGTTCGTTGGCATAAGAAACTGAATCCTGTGCACATAATATCTGTGCGCCAGAAAACAGCAAGCCCAATACCAACCAATATTTGAACATCTTTATTTTCACGAAACGAACCCTTCTTCTATTTTTTGTTTACTTACTTAAATTCATATCCAATATCACGCCGAAAATTCATCCCTTCAAAATCAATCTTAGCCAGATTGTCCAATGACTGCTGCACCGCCGCCGTGATATCCGCTCCGGACGAAGTTACGGTAAGTACACGTCCTCCATTTGTTAAAGTATCGCCGTTTTCGTTGGCTTTCGTTCCCGCATGAAAAAGAATGGAAGTTCCCAAATTTCCTGCGACTGTTATTTTTTTCCCTTTGGCATAATCCCCGGGATAACCTCCACTTACAGCAACAACCGTCGCGAACGAACCCGCATTGTATTGAACCTCAATTTCCTCCAAATTGCCGTTATAAACAGCTTCAAACAAATCAACAATATCCGTTTTCAATCTTGGCAGCACCACTTCCGTTTCCGGGTCGCCCATACGCGAATTGTATTCAATCACAAATGGTTCGCCATCGACATTTATCAATCCAAAGAATATAAACCCTTTGTAATCAATATTTTCTTTAGCCAAACCATTGACCGTAGGCCGGATAATATTATTTTCCACCTGTTGCATGAAAGCCTCGTCCATAAAAGGAACGGGCGTCACACAACCCATACCTCCCGTATTAAGTCCGGTGTCGCCCTCGCCAATACGCTTGTAATCTTTGGCATGTCCAATAATCTTGTATTGTTGTCCGTCTGTCAATACGAAAACGCTCACCTCAATACCACTCAAAAACTGCTCAATGACAACCTTAGAGGAAGCATCTCCAAACTGTTTGTGCAAAATCATGTCCTCAAAAGTCTGCAACGCCTCCTCAGTCGTATTGGCGATGACAACACCTTTCCCGGCAGCCAGTCCGTCCGCTTTCAATACGATGGGCAAAGAATGTTTTCTCAAATATTGGACGCCTTCTTCGTAATTATTTTGGTCAAATTCAGCATAGGCGGCCGTTGGAACATCGTGGCGTGCCATGAATTTTTTGGAAAATGCCTTGCTTCCCTCCAACTGCGCACCTTCTTTGGAAGGTCCGATTATTTTACCCGTATATTCTTTTTCCATGAAAAAATCATAGATACCGTTGACCAACGGGTCTTCCGGGCCGACCACGACAATGTCGATACTTTTGTCCAACACAAGCTCATACAACGCCGAAAAGTCATTGACCCCAATAGCGACATTTTGTCCCAGATCTGCAGTGCCCGGATTGCCGGGAGCGATATAGAGATGGTCACATTGTGCACTTTGCTTGATTTTCCACGCAAGTGCGTGTTCCCGTCCACCGGAGCCTATGATTAATATATTCATGAAATTGAGATATTGGATTTAGGCAAATATCGCCCATTCGGCAAAAAGGAAAAATTTTTGAATCTAAATTTATTATCTTGCCGCTTCGACGACTATTGCCATTGATAAAACAATATTATAATTACTAAAATATGAGTGACAAAACATTGACTCTTGACCAGATTCAGGACTTTAAAGGAAAATACCCAAAACAGATTTGGTTCATGTTCCTTGTCGAAATGTGGGAACGCTTCTGCTTCTACGGCATGCGAGGCGTCCTGACCATTTTCATGGCGGACAAACTTACAGGAGGACTAGGACTTTCCGAAAAAGCCGCCAATCTACAATATGGTACTATTCAGGCATTTGTATATGCTTTCACATTTCTTGGCGGTATGTTTGCCGACAAGGTACTCGGATTCAAAAGGTCTTTGGTTTTTGGTGCATTGGTAATGATTGCGGGCAACTTTATTATTGCGATGAATCCGCACGATTTTTTCTATTTGGGTATTACCTGTAGCGTTATCGGAACAGGTTTTTTCAAACCCAATATAACGTCCATGGTTGGCTTTTTGTACAAGGATGGTGATACAAGAAGGGATGCGGGCTTCAGTCTTTTTTATTCAGGTATTAATCTCGGTGCATTACTCGGAGGTGCCGTATGCGTAGGATTGGGAACATCCAAAAACTATGGCTGGAAATATGCTTTTATTGCGTCCGGAACTGTTATGATTATTGGATTAATAACTTTTTTGTTGACAAAAAAATATATCCAACCAATAGGAAACAAACCTACAGCCGATTCCAAACTAGACATTGCTGATATTGAAAACAACGGACAAGTGGCAACTGCAACAGTCCCTGTTAAAGACAATAAAGGTATCTGGAAAGAATATGCTGTCTATGCTGTTGGCTTGTTGGCAATTCCAATCATTTTGCAACTCATCAAGAATGCCAATTTCACCAGTTATTTTATGGGCGGGCTAGCTGTAGTTGCGGTACTCTATTTCATTATCGAATTGGTGCGTCAAAAAGGAGAAGGAACAAAGTCCAAACTCATAGCAGCATTCATTTTCTGCTTTTTCTATTTTGTATTCGAAACCTTTTTCGAACAAGCGGGAGGTTCTCTTGCCATCTTTGCGAAAAACAATCTTTCCCACAATCTTTTGGGTGCTTTTTCAATCAATCCAAATATTGTCAACAACTCAGCCAATTCATTCTTTATTATCATTCTCGGGTTGGTCGCTGGATTGGTGTGGCTTTGGTTATCCAAAAGAAAAGCTGAACCTAATACGATTATTAAATTCGGTATCAGTTTCATATTTATGGCACTTTCCTACTATTGCTTTTTCGCAATTAGGCATACAGCAAATGCAGAAGGAACGGAAGCTTCGCTAGGTCTATTCACATTTGCATACTTTCTTATTTCAATCGCAGAAATCTGTTTGTCACCGATAGGAATGTCCGTAGTAACCAAACTTTCTCCTAAAAAAATGCAGGGCGTAATGATTGGTATGTGGTTCTTGGCGAGTGCTTATGGACAATACGGCGCAGGCTTGTTGGGAGCTGATATGTCTTCGGACGGACAAGTTACCAACTTACAAAGACTTTTTGAATATACATCCGGCTATCAGCGCATGGCATATATATGCGTGGCGGCCGGTATCATATTGATAATCTGTTCTCCATTGATTAAAAAACTGATGCGCGAAGTGCGTTAATAAAAACTATCTATCTAAAAAAGACGCAGGCGAATCAATATGGTTCGCCTGTTTTATTTATACAAAATGGATTTGTTAACAAATAACAAATCCCAATAGTTACACTATTTTTCTCAGCACTAAATTCTATCTTTAAATCAACTATTCATTTTTTTAAAAAAAATAGATATGAAAACAATACTGACATTGCTTTTCTCAATCGCAACGATTACTTTATTTGCACAATTACCGTCAGATAAAATATTCCAAAAATACAAAGATGCCAAGGACGTATCCTATACTGCCGCCAATCAGAACGGAAAAGATTCCGTTACGGGCAAACCGATACCAATGCACATGCGTACACTAACTGTCGAAACAGACAATCCTTTATACAAAACAATATTGGCTGACTGTGAAAAAATCATCCATTACAAAGACTACAGCAGTATGCTTACCACAAAAGACGACGGCAGCAAAACGGATATAGAGAAATACGACAAGGGGAAAAAATTTGAAATTTTAGTTTTGACACGTGGCGAGGACGCAGAAGTTACACTGCTTTCCGTTTCTGCCGAAAACCTTACCGAGGCACAGAAAAAACAGATTTCCATTAAAAACTAGAACAGTAGACAAAGATTTCCAACTCTCCACTCTTCCGACAAAATCGAGGCTTTATACCAAAAATTCAGCCAATAATCCAGCTTTGTTGCTTTAGTTTAAGAGTTTCCCAGTAAATTTGGTTATGGGATGGATTACAAAAAAGAGTTATTGGTGGGAAATAAAGCGGATGATATGGCCAATCATATCCATAATGGCATTCATTCCGTTGCCCATACATCTGTTTCCGATAGCGTTCATAGCGCAGGGCAGCAAAGCCAAGGTAAGAGGATGGGTCTCAACCGCCATTGTATTTCTAGCAGCAGAAATAGGATTGTTGGTATTGTTTTTATTTAAGTTCAGGCACTTTGATTTTTCTCTTCTTTTCACAAGCGTGGCGACTTTTGTTTCCTATTTGGCACTTTATCTTGTCGGTAATATCCTCTTGCTTCGCAATGTAAAACCGTACCTGAAAAGACTTGAGCTTAGCGATGTTATGGAACTCGAATGGACCAATAGCATCCGAACCATCAAAACGTGGAAACCCAACACTATCAATTCTCCGCAGGCTTTCGTTTCGCAGTTATTGATGGACCGCAACGAGATAAACAATTACGGAGTCCAACGCAATATTGACCAGATAATTACTTATTTTAGAACCATTATTGACAAAGATTCGCAAAAGGCGGAACTATTGGTAGTTAGGCATCAGCCCATATTGTCCTTGCTGGACCAATACAAAAGCCTCCAAAAATCCAATATCAACAATGGCGTAACGACAACTTCCAAAACGGAAATCGAGAAAGTGCTCAACCAAGCCGTCGTTGCTGTAGAAAATGAAGTTACCAACCAATACCAAACACAGCTATTGGGCGTAAGTGCCGAAAGCGACGCTTATATCCAACAGTTGAAAAGCAGAAATCTGATAAAATAAAAAAACTATAAAAGCAAACTTATGGCATTCCAAGACCTTTCGATACTAGACAATACAACACCTTCCGAAGGAAACAACAACAAACCCGTTTTCACGCCGGAAGACCAGAAAAAGATTGAGGAATTCAAAAACCAAATCGACCTGAAATCCACGACGGGCATCGTCCAATATGGACTCGCAAGCCAGAACAAGGTCAGTGCTTTTTCAGATGAGATATTACGACAGGTAAAAACGCAGGAACTAGGTTCAGCACAAGATATTTTACTGGAACTGAAAGGCAACATCAAGGAATTTGACACGGAAGCAAATAAGAAAAGTATTTTTCCATTCTTCGATTCCATCGCGAAAAAAATAAGAAGGTTAAAAGACCAATATACTTCCGTCGAAAAAAACATCCACCAGATTGAGCTGAAACTAGAACAGCACTATGGCGGACTGATGAAAGACATTAACATATTGGACAAACTATTCGTACAGAACCAACAGTATTTCAAGGATTTGTCTTTGTATATTGAGGCGGGCGACCAGAAACTATTGGATGCAACTACCAATCAATTACCTGCTTTGAAAGCGGAAGCAGAATCGACCAACGACCAGTCCAAAATACAGGAATACAAAGACCTACAGCAACAACTGGAAAGGTTTGACAAAAAGTTGCACGACTTGAAATTGACGCGCATGGTTGTTTTACAAACCGCTCCGCAAATCCGCCTGATTCAAAACAACAGTACGGCATTGATGGAAAAAATTCAATCAAGCATCGTCAATACATTACCGCTTTGGAAAAACCAGATGATACTGACACTCGGGATTGCACATTCTCAACAGGCTTTGGCTGCACAGAAAGCTGTTACAGATGCGACCAACGACCTCCTACGCAAAAACAGTGAAATGCTGAAACAGAACACCATCGAGGTTGCAAAAGAAACCGAACGCGGTATCGTCGATATTGAGACTATCACTATTGCCAACAACAATATCATTTCGACTATTGACGAAGTAATCAGAATACAACAGGAAGGACGCGAAAAACGCAGAGCCGTCGAAGCCGAACTATTGGAAGCGGAAAACAACTTGAAGAACAAGATATTGAAACCGGGAGCATAGGTCAAAACAAAAAGTAGATATATATATAGTAGGGGATTTCATTTTAATCTAAGGTTAAGCTGAAATCCCCTTAGCGTTTAAAAAACCCAAAGTTGCAACTCTTGACAACGGAAGAAAAACAATTAGAAGAACTCATTCAGGCGTGTGAACATGAACAGCATTCTTTAACGGAAAGAATACACTCCTATCTCCAAGACATGGAGGTTGATTACTTATCTGCCCATCAAAGTCAGGCAGGTTTATATAGAATAGAAGCCCTCTTAAAGATTTTGTACAACTTTAAAGATAAAAATTATAACAGAAAAGTTGAATTAACAAGACGTATAACCTTCTTAAAAGAAGATTTGGATTATGAACAAAGAGTCCGACTCTCATACTTTCCTAATTATATGAAATCTTATGAGGATGAACTTTCCACATTAGAACAACAACCTATCACGCCCACACTTTCGTCACATCAACTAGTTCATACTTTGATTCTGTTGGTTAGCGCAAAAATAAAAAACACAAAACTCTGGTTCGACAAAGATTCAAACGAATTCTTTGCTTTTTCTTTCAGAAACAAAACATTAAAAGTTTCATTCCCTAATATCAAAACACTCAAGAAAAAATACGTCTTCGACACATTTCAAGAAAGAATGTTACAAGATTTAGGTTTCATAACCTCAATAGACGGTAACAGATTAGTTTGGACTATCAATGGGAATAAAGAAACGATCATTGAAAAAACGATGCTTATACTGTCAAGAGTCACTTTTGAAGTGTTTCATGGAGGAGAGGGAAAAACATTTATCCAATATACCGATAAAGTAAAATAGTTCCTACATTTTCAAATCCTCAAATTTCCAAATTTTCAAATTCCGACTTTCCATTATCTTTGAAAGATGAGAAGGTTAGCATTGTTACTTTTTTCGATGGCAGCGATATATGCCTCGAACGCACAGGAAAAAGCCAATTACGAATTGGCGGCACGGTTCTCTCCCAACCGTCAACGAAAAATGATATTTTCGACCAATGTCGACCCGCATTGGCTGAAAAGCAACAACAAGTTCTGGTACGTGTACGAGACTCCAAACGGAAAGCACTGGTACATAGTTGACGCAGTTGCCGGAAGCAAAAAGGAAATGTTCGACCCGGCAAAGTTAGCAGCAGAAGTTACGAGGATCGTCAAAGACCCTTTTGAGGCGCTGCACTTGCCCATCGACAGCCTGCAAATGTTGGAGGATGAAAACACTATTCGTTTTCAGGTAAAATCCACGGAGGAAATCGAGAAGAAAGATTCCACAGACAAAAAAAATGTAAAAACAACAAAAGAAAAGAAGACATTCTATTTCACCTACAATATTGGGCAGAACAAATTGACGGAGTTAACAGACTTCCGTCGTCCGAAACGCAACTATAGTTGGGCTTCCATCGCACCGGATAGTTCGGCTGTTGTATTTGCAAAAAAATACAATCTGTATTGGATGAGTTGGTCAGACTATAAAAAGGCACTCATCAACGAAAAAGATTCCAGTATAATTGAGCACGCCTTGACGACAGACGGGATTGACCATTACGCTTATGGTAGCGACGGCGACGGTGAGGACAATACGGAACACGAAAAGAAAAAAGACGACCGTCGTGGTGCATGGGTTCTATGGTCACCAGATTCCAAACATTTCGCTATGACGCGCGAAGACGAACGCAAGGTGAAAGACCTTTGGGTCATCAACAGTTTGTCCAATCCAAGACCCACATTGGAAACTTATCGCTATGCAATGCCTGCGGACACCTCAATCCCACAAGTAGAAGTGTTGTTGTTTGACATGAGCAGCAAAACACATCAAAAAATCAATACGGCACTTTACAAAGACCAGACGGTCAGCATTGGATGGAAACAACCACTGGAAAGCAGCCGTGACGACGAATGGCGACCATCTTTTTGGTTGGGAACCAACGATAAGTTTTACCTGACAAGAAGCAGTCGCGACTTGAAACGTATCGACTATCTGACTGTCAATGCACAAACAGGCAAAACGGATTCTCTTTTTGGAGAAAGAATGAACACTTACATCAACGTGCAATCACTCAAACTGGTCAATAACGGCAGCGAAATAATCGAGTGGAGCGAAAGGGATGGCTGGGGACATTACTATCTCTATGATGGCAACGGAAAACTAAAAAACCAGATTACGTCCGGCCCATTCCATTGCGAAAGTATTGAAGGCGTTGATGAAAAGAATCGGATACTATATTTTACCGCTGGCGGTGTTGATGCCAATATCAATCCGTACTATTTGCATTTGTACCGTATCAATTTTGACGGAACGGGCATGCAGCTTTTGGACAGGAAAGATTTTTTCCATTCCATCAGCATGAACGACAACCAGCGTTTCTTTGTCGACAATTATTCCCGTGTCAACACTATACCTCAGTCCATTCTCTACGACAATCAGGGAAAGAAAATATTGACGCTGGATTCCTGTGATTTAAGCTCTTTATTTGCCGCAGGCTATAAATTTCCCGAAATCGTCAAACTAAAAGCAGACGATGGTATCACTGACTTATACGGTGTATTGTATCGTCCTTTTAATTTTGATAGCACCAAAAAATATCCTTTAGTTGAATATGTCTATCCTGGTCCGCAAACTGAAGCGGTCAATTACGCATTTTCACGCGTGGCAGACAGGACAGACAGATTAGCGCAAATTGGGATGTTGGTTTTGACGATTGGCAACCGTGGTGGCAATCCTGCACGGAGTAAATGGTACCATACTTATGGCTATAACAACCTGCGCGACTATGGTCTGGCCGACAAAAAAACAGCAGCAGAGCAGCTTGCTTACAAATACCCTTATATCGACCTCAACCGCATCGGTATACACGGTCACAGCGGTGGTGGATTTATGAGTACGGCGGCGATGCTGGTCTATCCTGATTTTTTCAAAGTAGCGGTTTCTAGTTCGGGTAATCATGACAACCGCATCTACAACCGTTGGTGGAGCGAAACGCACAATGGAGTAAAAGAAAACGTCAGCACCAAAGGCGATA
>JAATFC010000161.1 GCA_015655435.1 Chitinophagales bacterium
ACCATATATTTGATGTATATTTTCAATTCGGGAGGATTTGCATATTTCTCAAAAACATTCCAGTTCGAATTTACACCTATATATTGGACCCTTAACGATATATTGGAAATAACGATTAGATAGAACCTTCTATGCCGAAATGACCTACTATTGTTATTGATTAAGCCATTGAAGTGTTAAGCGGGGGTTGGGCGGTAGAATTTGGGAAAAGGGAAATCCGGGTGAACACGGTTGCGTGGGGATACTTCCAAACGGATTTCAATGGCAGAGCAGCCTGGGATAACGAAATAGTGGATAAAATGGTTGCTGATTTAACAGTACCGAAGGACATCGGCGGGGTAATAGCGTTTCTTTGCACGGAAGATGCCCGTTGGATAAACTGACAACGCATTGAAATTTCAGGCGGAATGCATTTGTAAAGCAGGAAACTACGGCCAATGACCGAGAAGTCTTTCAATGATGAAGCGAATATCAGTAATGGATAAATTTCCCGGTAAGGCCATATATAACCCTGACTAAATTCTTTTCTTTGTAAAAATACCAATCAGTATTTACGAAAAAAGCAAAATCAACACGATTGACAATCTTACAAAAGGCATTTGAACTGATTTACGTCAACGGCTACCAGACGACAAGTATAGACAATATCATTGCCACGACACAAGCCACAAAAGGTGCATTTTATTACCATTTCAAAACCAAAGATGAAATGGGGTTTGCTATTATCAATGAAGTTATGAAGCCTACGCTAATCAGCAGTTTCATTGAACCATTGCAACAAATAACAATGTTACCTGTTTAAAAAGGTAACACTCCAAATACCTCTGAATAAGGTGTATGCAAATCAATAAACTGAAAACGAGGATGTAATTCTGTCGGTGATAAAGAATAAATCTGCAAACTCCTTGTATTGGAAGTCAAGTAATATTGTATAGATGTTTCCACATCAGCTTGTGCAAGAAGTTTGGTATCATTTGGTATAATGTTGCGATCATTCAGTTGCAATCGGTTTTTGTGCTGAAAAAAGTACCGGGCAAATTGCCCTGTAAATTGTGGGATTGGCATAGCAAAAGCGCGGCGGAAGGGCAACGGAACAGTCATTGTAAATTGCTGGCAGTTCCCCGAAATCTCGGAGTAAATGAGCCCTGCAATCATGGAATGACGAAACCAAGAATGTATTCGATGGTAGTGTAAAAAATATTTTTGACAGAGCCCTTCTCTGTATTTTAGGAAATGACAGGACGATCCTTCTTTTCGCCAGAAACCAAAAGTTTTTCGGCTTTCTCAAGTACAGAAATAATGTCCCGAATATCAAAATTTTCGGGAGCGAGTTCCATATTATCCTTAGAACCTTTTATGCGTATTTCTATGAATCCAGTATTATCCACTTTTCAAAATTAAACGATTTTGCATACTATTCCTATTGATAGATAATGAAAGAAAAGCAAAATTACCAATATCTACTATTTTCATTTGATGTTCCAACTTGCAAGGTTATCCAAAATAACTTCCTCAAGTGATTTTTCTGTTCACGTTCTCTTTCCGTAATATGGGTCTTTGGTTCTGTAAAAGGTTGTGAGATCAGGGATATCACCGTACCGTATTGGATGCACACGGCTTTAAAAGATTCAATGCATACTTTTATAAGATCTTCGTAATTCATATTTTTACCCTGCTCTCATTTATTGTCATTCGGTAATCTTTGGGCGTAAGGCCTTCCCTCTGCTTAAACATCCTCGAAAAATAATTCGGATTATTGAATCCCGTGGCATAACAAACATCTGAAATATTCATATTGCTGTCATGCAGCAGATTTTTGGCATAGGCAATCCTTTCCCCTATGATAAAATCCAAAGGTGGCATTCCAAATTCTTCCCTGAATTTTCTGAAAAACCGGGATTTGCTCATCGAGGCAATGCCGGTAAGCACATTGATATCCAGGTTTTCGGAAAGGTTATTCTGTATAAACTGTATCAATTGCTGAAACCTGCCGGACTGCATATCGCTACGCATAATACCGGATTGCAATTTTTTAAGATTTTGCAATTGCATCAACATTACCAATAGCTGGGAAAGTGTAAGGTCTGCAATGACTTGCGCCTCAAAATCATTTTGGGTGGCAAGCTGAAAGAGCTTGAATATCAGTGTACTTATTTCCTCATTTCGGAAAAAACGGTAATCGGACTGGTCAAATACCCATTCCTGCCCGTCCTGGCGCGGGTAACGCTCATTGAGAAAATGGACGGTCTGGCTGATTTTTGCAGGGTCGATGGTCATCGAAATGCACTGGGTGGGATTTTTCAGGCTGGAGTCTGGGAACTCCACGACCGTTTCCCGCAGGGACGGCACCACCATGGTACTTCCGGGCAGGTAGTCAAATACCGCGGAATCATCAATATGTATGATTTTCTTGCCACGGAGCATATTGTAAAAAACAGGTTCAACAGATACCTGACGCACGGTTGCCCGTTCAAAGGTTTCCAATACGCTCATTTCAACGGACTCCAACCGGTAAGACCGGCTTACATCTACCTTATTTTGGCTGTTCATCTCTGTTGAGAGCGGAATAATTCTATCGTTGTGAATAGATGACCTCACCATATTTTTAATAAAGATTGTTTAGGCCTTTGAACAATACGAGATCAGAGTGGCTGCAATAATTTTACCACAAATATTGTCTCGCTGGGACGCTATGCTTCTTGCAAAAATGACGCAAAAGAGAAACTCGCGGATTCTAATACGGTTATTTTTGGGTGCACTTTGCTTGCACTTTTTTTCAAAAAACCACCTATCCTTCGATGGCTAAGATTAGGCAAACTAGGCAACTCCTCTGTACAAACCTACACCGAAAAAAATAATCCGGTGGCCGTCGCCATTATTATGCTACATTAAAGTACGATCCTTTCCTTTTTCCCGCTTTTTACAGGCCATTTTTGCATCGGAACAAATAATGTCAACATGGAAGCCACGGCAATATTGGAACAGAATATACAATTGATCATTGAAGAGAACCGAAGGCTGGCGGAACGGATCAATTACTCGGAACTGGAAAATGGCATTACGCTGATCAGAAACGCCAACAGGGTTTTCTTTATTGGCACCGGACGCAGCGGGCTCGCCATGAAATGCGCTGCCATGCGTCTCATGCACCTTGGACTGGAGGTCTTTGTCGTGGGTGAGGTTGTTACGCCAGCCATCACAGAAGGCGATTTACTGGTGGTCGCTTCCGGCTCCGGTACCACGAGCAGCGTTGTGACCGCAGCCGAAAAGGCGAGGATGGCAGGTGCCCGGATTGTGGCGTTTTCCACGGGGAACCACAATCCCTTGGCCGCATTGGCTACACTCACCATCGTGATTCCTGCCGCAGAAAAACAGGATTTTTCAACGAAAGTGTCGCAACAATACGCCGGAAGCCTTTTTGAGCAGTTTCTTTTGCTCCTTTCCGATGCTATCTTCAAATATTTGTTTGACACTGAAGGGAAAAACAAGGAAATGTTGTGGCCAAAACACGCCAATTTAGAATAACTTTTTTTCGTAAATCACAATTTAAAGAACAGTACAATGGCAAAATTACAAGTAGCAATCGACTTACTATCCACGGAAGCCGCATTGGAATTGGCAGCAAAGGTGGCACCTTACGTAGATATCATAGAACTGGGCACTCCTTTGATCAAGCAGGAAGGGCTGAAAGTCGTTACCGCAATGAAAAATGCGCATCCCGATAAAATCGTATTTGCAGACATGAAAACAGCCGATGCCGGGGAACTGGAAGCAGATATTGCGTTTCAGGCAGGCGCAGACTTGGTGACAGTAATGGGTGCAGTCGATGATGCCACCATTGCAGGTGCCGTAAAGGCTGCCCAAAAATATGGAAAGGGCATTGTTGTAGATACTATTGGCGTCAAGGACCGGGTAAAACGAGCACAAGAAGTTTCTATACTTGGCGTCGCTTTTGTTGAACTTCATGCCGGACTGGACGAACAGGCCAAACCCGGATATTCCATCCAGACTTTGATTGAGGAAGGCAGAAAGGCGGGAGTACCTTTTTCCATCGCCGGCGGTGTCAATATCAACAGTGTTAAAGACGTAATTGCAGCCGGGGCGCAAGTCGCGGTCGCTGGGAGCGCGTTGTACAATGCCAAGGATCCGGCAGAGGCGGCAAAAGCCCTGAAAGCGGCGATTGGCTAAAGAAATGCAATTTAGACCAGAAGCTTTCGGTCAAAACCTGCAAACAGGAAACAGCCCCTTGGTGGTTCGTTTCCTGTTTTTTTGAAAGGATCAGCCAAAAACATGGAAAACATGCTAGTACGTAGTCGCATTAAAAAACTCTTAGAATAAAACAAAATGGTTAATTTTTCATGCATCCCCGCAGCAGAGCAGACGGAGTATTGTCTGCAAAAAGCAATAAACGCCAGTTTCATTTTTTGCAAACGCTCATCCAGTATAAATTTTACCTAATCTAGTTCTATTTATATCTGTGCTGCAAATTCATTTCCAATAAATTTATCTGCATTTATATTTTTCTATTCTCTGCTTGCCGATCGTGGAATATTCTTTGTAAAACTTTCCGGTAATAATTGCGTTTGCAATCCTAATGCATAACTTGTCTTGATCGCAGTGTGATAACTTTGGTAATTTCTCACAAGTGTGAAGGTAAAAAGGTATAGGATGTTTCTGAAAATTTGAAGAGTTTTCTTATGGTTAATTTTCGATTTATATATAATACTTCAATACATAATTGATAAACCATCCGGGAAGTATATCCGGATCAATCTCTAAAGTTAATTTGCCATTGATTATTTTAGCGATTAGTGTAATAGTCTCTTTGGAATTGTCAAATAAATAGGTTTTATCAGCTTGCTCTATTTCTATTGCAGAAAATAAATTATTGAGTGTTTTAAAATACCTGCCTTTAATCTTGCCCTCTTCAACAAAATGACCTCCTTTCGCTACTCTATTTTCAACTATAGACACATTTATTTCGGAACCATCAATACAAACAAAATAAAGATAAGTCTTGTAATTGTAACGTTTTGCTTCCTTGATCGAATCAATTTTGGAAGAATGACTCATTACTGTTTCAAATGAATAATCTAACCCTTTTTCTTGAATCTTTTTTTATAAAAATACACTTATCAGCGAAGCTTCATAACAGTGAGTGTCTTTAGATATATCTACAATTACGTTTTGCTTTAATTCAAAATTAATTGGATGGTTGCTTAGTTTTGATTTTTTAATTAAGGATTTTGCTTCTGCTGATTTTAAGAACTCAGCTAACTAACTTTCATGAGGATCAATATTATAGTCACACAAGTCAAGATAGCCTTTTGTCGCTAACTCTTTTTCAATAACATCCGCATTTACAAAATAACCTAAAGGATATAAATGAGATAGTTGTTCAAATAAAGTAGTCTTTCCCGCACCATTAGGCCCCACAAAAATTATCAACCTACTTACTTTATTTTCTTTCAAGAGTCATTCCCTTTTTTAATTTTGGCAAATCAACATCTAAAGTCGATATTTTGTAATCTCGAATTATGTGTTTGCCGTTAACACCTGCTTCTACAATTTTTCCATCCTCTATAAATTGAATATTCAAACCGAGCGCTTTGGAGGTACGCATGGCTTTTAATGAAGCTGCATGAGTAGCTTCGACCAATATCTGTTCTACTAGATCATGGTCTGTTTTTGCATTATGTTTATTTATATTCTTATTCATCGCTATTTATTTTAAACCATCTATAAACTATATTTAGTATTAAATAACGTTGTCACAACGTTACAGAATTTTATTATGCTTATCTCTTTTTTTATGCTGTTAATTTAACCAAATTGTGATAGATGGATATTCCTCTTGTTCTGAGATGAATGATTTATCAAATGTTTGAACCTATTGCTATTGCTGAACCAAATTTCCAAATATTTGAACCAATCCATAAAATAGTACAATTGAATTTTGTACAATTTTGCATTGTCAATAATGATATGGAAATATTAAAATAACAAAAAATGAAACGTACAGCAAAAGCACATTGGGAAGGTACAGTAGAAGAGGGTAAAGGTGCCTTAACGACTCAAAGCGAAATTTTAAATCAAACCAATTACAGTTTTAGAACCCGGTTTGTAGGAGATGAAAAGGGGACAAATCCAGAAGAATTGTTGGCTGCGGCACATGCAGGCTGTTTTACGATGGCCGTGAGTCTGGGTTTGACGGAAAAAGGGCTTACTCCAATTTCTTTGGATACGGAAGCAATTGTTCACATGGACAATTCAGGAATAACAAATGTCCATTTAGTAATAGTTGGAAAAGTTGAAGGGATTAGTGCAGAAGATTTTGAGGCTGTTACCAAAGGTGCGGAAAAAAACTGTTTGATTTCAAAAGTGCTGAGCATACCCGTCTCTTCCGAAGCCTCACTTATTTCGGAATAATCGGGCACTGCTCATTCAACATTTGCCTATCTTTGGAAAAGTATTGAATGAGCTCAGCTTTTGAATATAATTTCTTAAAACGAATCGTATAAACTCGATTTTTGTACATGAATTAAGATGGTTGCGGATTACAAAAAAATTGATTTATTTGGCAAATCCTTTCTACAGAAAATGGTAATCGAATCACCGTTTGGATATGATTTTCCGGTAGAAGAGCGTGCATGTTTTCTGTATGTTCTGAATGGGGAATTTAAATATCGTTTTGAAGATAACGAAACTCAAATACCGACATACCATTCACTACTTTTAAACTGTATTGAATCCGGAAAACAAGTTCATACCGCAGAAAATAAAAAGGCTGGAGAAATAGTGATTGTTACTTTTCATCCTGATATTCTGAAAAAAATCTACGAGAAAGAACTTCCTGCGATTGTGCAATCGGGCAAAGTGGTTTCAAACCAAGTTGCAAGCACTATAAACAATGATTTTCTGATTCAAAAATATATTGAAGGACTGCTTTTTTATTTTGAGAATCCATCTCTGGTGAGCGATGAAATTTTGGTTTTAAAGCTAAAAGAAATCATTCTTTTGTTGTCTCAAACACGTGAGGCAGCAACCATTCAAGTTATTTTATCCCAACTGTTTTCACCTGCAAAATTTACATTTAAACAAGTAATAGAAGCTCATATTTTTTCGCAGATAAATGTGGAAGGATTAGCACTTAAAACTAATTTAAGTGTTTCGTCATTCAAACGGGAATTCAAAAAGATATACGACGATTCTCCTGCCAATTATATCAAAACCAAAAGACTGGAAAGAGCATCAGAATTACTTTTGGCGTCCGGCGAAAGGGTTTCAGACATTGCTTTTGATTGCGGATTCAATGACCTTGCAAATTTTACAAAAAGTTTTCATGATAAATTCGGTGTCTCACCGACCAATTTCCGATCTACAAAGAATTAATTTGATTTTGCTCTATTTCTCATGGACCAAATTCCCTATTTTTTGGACTAATTTCCAAAGCCTTTCACTCTATTAATTTAAAATTTTGCATTAGAAATTAATGATTAAAATTTTAAAATTATGGGACTATCAAGTTTGGGTATTTTTCATACCATTATTGGAATTGTTGCAATTGTTGCTGCTATCTATGGTTTTGCCAAAGATGGAAAAATAGATTTGGACAAAATTTCGGGCAAAATTTATTTTTATTTCACGCTCGTTACCTCGTTGACAGCATTAGGATTGTCAAGCATTAAGGGTATTAACCCGGGACATATTCTTGCCTTATTGATTGTGGCGTTAATAGCCACGGCTTATTTTCTTTATTCTAAAAAGCAGGGAAATAACCGTGCTCGTTATATGGAGACGTTCTTCCTTACTTTTAGTTTTCTCTTATCGATGATTCCTACCGTCAACGAAACATTTAACCGCATTCCAATAGGGCATCCTCTGGCTCACGGTCCTAAAGACCCTTTGATTGCAAAAACACTTCTTGCTCTTTTCATTTTGTTTATTGTCGGTTCTGTTTTACAATTTAAGAAGCAAAGGCAAATTAATAAATCGGTTAAAATGGGCATCAAAAAGAACGCTAATTAAGCCAGATAAACGACAATTGTAATGTACAAATGATGTTTTCAGAAAACCGGATTTTATATTGGTAACTGTTAAATCTGTTTGCATATTGGATGCGTATTAGATGCGCCATTTAAGAAAATGCCTTTGGAAATAACAATATAACCCTCTGTATCACCGCTATCGCTAACGTCTAAATATGCCGGCTTTAAGACGATATAAGGAATTGATGGAAGGAATGCTTACCTTCGTACAGTTATAAACAGCAACAAAGCATCTTTAAGTATCGAATTCCTCTAATTTTCCGTTCGGAAAACTCTGTAAGTCTTCTTCATTTATTTTTCTTTTACTGTTTCTTATTCGTTTTTAAATTCATGATTATGAACATTTATGTGTCCAGCCTGAGCTTCGGGGTCAATAGTGACGACTTAAAGGCAGTATTTGAAGAATTCGGTGTCGTAGAATCCGCTAATATTATTAACGACAAAATTACGCAGCGAAGCCGTGGATTTGGCTTTGTGGAGATGCCCAATAAAGAAGAGGCTGAAAAGGCTATACAGGGGTTGAACGGCCGCTCGATGGACGGAAGGACGATCAACGTAGTTGAAGCCAAGGAACGCGCTCCTCGTGAAGGTGGTTTTAACAGGAGTCAATCTCCTTTTAAAAGATAACAAAGGCGGAACGTTTCGCTTGTTTGGTAATTTTAATTAATTTATAAGAGGATGCGGTAGCCGATTTGTGTTGCCGTATCCGTATTTTCGTATTCCTGACCAAAGTCAGGTCTACTTCATTTAAAATAGCGTTTCATGGGGGAGTCATTTAGCAAAAAAGAAAAAGAAAAAAAGAGGAAAGAGAAAAAGATGGCTAAGGAAGAAAAGATGGAAGCCCGAAAATCTATGTCGGACAAAGGAAAAAGCCTGAAAGACATGATGGCTTACGTTGACGAGTTTGGAAACCTTACATCAAATCCTACTGACTATAAAAATAAACAGGAGACTAGACTGGAAGATATTCAGATATCTGTCCCTACTATGGAACTTCGGGAACAGGTCGTTTCCCAAAAGGGAATCGTCGGTTATTTTAACGAAGAAAAAGGATATGGATTTATCAAAGATTCAAATTCTGCCAAAGATGTTTTTTTCCATATAAATGCATTGCTTCACAAAGTCCAGACAGGAGACAGAGTTGCATATCAGTTGGTAAGAGGCAAAAAAGGCCCTGAAGCTAGCGATATTACCAAACTGTAAATATATTTCTTGGCAGAGGTCGTCCCACTAAAGAAAAGTGGTTCGTTTCTCATTTATCCATAAAAACAGATTCGATGACAAAAGAGGAAATATTTGGAATATTCAAAAAATCTTCGATGCCCAATCCCATCATGTATAGATTTTCCTTGAAAAAACGGAATCATATATGTGGCTTTTTTGTCAATGGACACGATTATGCCAACCTCAATTCCAAGAATTATTGGTATATCTTGACTGAAGACAGAAAACAGGAATGGCTAACCACTAAAAATTCAGATTTGCAGCTGTTGTTTCCAGGAGATGCTTTTGCCAAAATACAGGTGGCATAATTTCTTCGAATTTCTACTGTGAATTATTAAAAAAAAATTAATACCTCGGGACATACCTCGAGGTATTTTATTCTTCCCCTGTCCAATTGTCGAGCATTTTCTTAAACTCTTCTTTGTAGATATCTCCAACCATAATCTCCATGCCATTCACAAATGCGGAACTCTTTGTTAAATAGTCAATGTGGGATTTGCCAATGATATAAGACCTATGGATACGGATAAACTGTTCGGAGGGTAATTTGTTCTCGATGGCTTTTAGACTACTGAGAAACATAATGGGTATTTTTTTGTCTGCGACATGTATTTTTACGTAGTCTTTTAGGGACTCAACCATGACAATATCCTTAAATGGTATACGCAGAAATTTATAGTCTATTTTCAGGTACAAATATTCCGAATCTGTTTTTTCGATAATCTCATGTTGCTTTTCTTGTTCCGTTTTGACTTTCAATACGGCTCGTAGGAAATCATCATAGTTTATAGGCTTTAAAAGATAGTCAATCGCATTTACCTTGTAGCCGTCAATAGCAAACTGATCGTATGCTGTTGTAAATATCAATTGCGGTTTATTGGTTTGCATTTGATTCAAAAGAGTAGCCATCTGCATGCCATTCAGATCCGGCATCTGAATGTCTGAGAAAACCAAGTCAACAGTATTCTCCTTCAGAAAATCCAATGCCTGAATGGCGTTGTTGAAAGACGCGTGCAAATCCAGAAATGGCGTCTGGTTTACATAGTTGGCCATCATCTTCAATGCCAACGGTTCGTCGTCTATGATAATACATGAAATCATTATTGCAGATTGATGTCCAAATTAACTAAATATCTTCCATTCTCCGAATGCGTTTCCAGATGGAATTTGTTCTGATAAAGAAGATTAAGTCTTTTGACCGTGTTGTCCAGACCAATGCCACCTGCTTCTATTTTCGTGGCACTTTCATGCGTTCGGATATCATTTTCTACTTTAAGAAAAAGTAAACTATTTTTTAGTTCGATCTGGATTAGAATGGAAGATTGCTGAAGTGAGCTGATGCCGTGTTTAAAGGCATTTTCGATAAAAGGTAGCAATACCATAGGGGCGATAACTTCGTCACTGGGTTCCATCTGCACATTATAATATAGTTGGGTGTTTTCTGCGATACGCAAGCGCATCAACGAAATATAGTTGTCCAGAAAATCTATTTCTTTTTTTAAAGGAACTTTGTCCGGCTGCGTTTCGTATATGATGTAACGCATCATGCGTGAGAGCTTGTTGATGGTCTGCCGCGATTCTTCCACGTCGATATAGCTCAAAGCATAGATATTGTTGAGCGTATTGAAGAAAAAATGTGGGTTTATCTGCGCTTTTAATTGACCTAGTTCCGCAACCATACGCTGATGCTCTGCATCTTCACGTCGACGTTCGTCATTTTGACTATGTTTCGTCGCAGCCATACTCGTACTGATGCCCAATACCATTAACGTCGTTATGACCATGAATCCGTCAACATATTTTTCATCAGGAGGAAGCGGTTTTCCGTTTTCCATCATCACTTTTCTTATCTCCAATATATCGGAAAGTTTCAAAGAGAGAATATTGACAATCGTTATTGCCGCAATAATCCATAATATGAAACCAATATAGTTTTTCTTCCGAAAGGTTTTATCAAACGCATATTGGCTATTGCAGTAGAATATGATAGCCAGCAATAGTAGACGACACGTCTGCTGTATCCAGAGAACTGTAGGTACATGCGCCATGTTCATCACAGGGGAATGGAACAATAACACGTAGCCCAACAGTGTCCACGTGAGCCCATGTACCGCGACAATGGATATTTGGTTGATTTTTTTTTCTTTGGGTGGCATTTCTGCAATAATAATTACACGGTACAAATATGCTAAATTAATTCGACCAAAACAGTGGCTTGCACTATTAAGGCTCTGTTACGGCAGACGAAGCAAACTAAATCCTTCTTTTCGTTTCAAAAAAGCTCTTTAACGGCGATAAAGGGGTTCTTGTCGAATGGATTTCCCAATACATGGTAGATTTTTTCTTTTTGTATCATGAAAAGAAGGGTTATGTACAGGAAACAACTTATACAGATACTTGCGCTCTTTGCTTTTCTGCTTCCGTCGATATCGTACGCACAGCAGGATACATTGCGTCAGGCCGATCTGCCCGACAGATGGTCGCTAGAATATTGTCTTTCCTATGCCAAGGAACACAATATCAATATCAATACGCTGAGGCTTACGCAAAAGACCAATGAGCAAAGTATGATATTGGCAAAAGCTGCAGTTTTGCCGAATCTATATGGTTCGGTTACGGACAACTATACGCATTCCAATCAGCAGTCCAGTAGTGCGGTCAATACATCTGGCGTTTCTGTAAGTACGGCAGGAACGGTTGGACTCACATCTACGATGACATTGTACAATGGCGGTACGTTAAAAAACAATATTAAAATTAGCAAACTTAATATTGAAACTGCAGGTTTGGATGTTGCAGCAGCGCAGAATAGCATTTCTATTTCCATTATTCAATACTATATCAATATCATGATGGACAAAGAAACTATTGGCTACTATAAGGATTTAATACAGACGGATAGTGCGTTGGTCAAGCAGATGCAGCAACAGTACAACGTGGGAACTGTCGCTAAAAAGGATTTGATATCATTGACGGCTCAGTTGGCCAACGACCAATATTCTTTGACACAAGCGCAGAATACGGAAAGGACGGACAAACTATATCTGAAACAATTGTTGCAATTACCTTCTTATATTTCGTTTGAGATAGCTTCGGACTCTGTCGTGGACAACCCAACGGAGAAAGTGGCTACTCTCGATGAGGTCATGGATTCTGCTATGCTCAACCGTCCGGAAGTACGCAACAGCCAGTTGCAGATAGACGTTGCCAAACTGAATCTGGCTAATGCAATCGCAGGTTACAAACCCGTAGTTTCTCTTTCGGGTGCAATGGGTTCTAGCTACCAGACGAGAAATGGATCATTGTCCAGTCAGTTGAACAATAATTTTTATCAGCAAGTTGGTGTCACGGTTTCCATTCCCATTTTTGCGAGAAAGCAGAACAAGGTAAATGAAGCAAAAGCAAAGATTGCGCTATCGCAAGCACAACTTGATTTGCAAAACACGCGAATGACTTTGTCGCAAGCTGTAGAGCAAGCATATATCACGACCCAAAACAATATAAGCCAACTGAGCGCATCCATAGAGCAGTTGAAATACAATACGGAATCTTTCCGTATTTCAAAAGAAGAATTAAGAGTTGGATCCTCCAATACAGTTGAATTTGTTCAACAAAAAAATCTGTATGTGCAAGCACTGCAATCATTTACCAATGCTAAATACAATGCGCTATTGGCGGAAAAGGTTTATCTGTTCTACAAAGGAGAACCATTGGCAGTGAATTGATTTGCCAAAACCAAACTATAAAAATTTAGCGAAAACAGTCTTTTAGGAAAATAGAAAACTAAAAATATCTAGATGAAAAAGAAATATATAATTGGAATATTGATTGTACTCGTATTGGGAGTTGCTGCCTATTTCCTCTTTTTTAAGAAAGAAGAAAAGCAGGTTTCTCTTATTACGGAAAATCCGACTCAAGGTTATATTGCAGAGTCTGTAAGTTCTACAGGCACACTAGAGCCTGTCGATACAGTTGCTGTAGGTACACAGGTTTCAGGTACAATCAGTAAGATATATGCGGACTATAATTCTACAGTCAAGCAAGGGCAACTATTGGCCGAATTGGATCCTACTCTCATGCAAGCAAATGTTGACCAAATCAAAGGCTCCCTTGCGCAGGCACAAAGCACGCTTGTCTATCAGGCAGGAAATTTTGATCGACAAAAGCAACTATACGAAGTTGGTGCTATCAGTAAGGCAGCTTATGACAACGCTTTAAGCACTTATCAGGCTGCAAAGGCATCTATTGCATCCATCAATGCGCAACTTGTGTCTGCCAACAAAAACCTGTACTATACCAAAGTGTATTCGCCTATTGATGGGGTTGTATTGAGTCGTAGTGTAAGTGTCGGACAGACCGTTGCAGCAAGTTTCAGTACGCCAACTTTGTTCACTATTGCAAAGGATTTGAAGGATATGCAGGTACAGGCAAAAATTGATGAAGCGGATATCGGTAATGTTAAAAAAGGGGAGAAGGTCACGTTCACGGTAGATGCATATATCAATGATATTTTTAACGGAACGGTTAATGAAGTTAGGCTCGAACCAACTACGAGTTCTAATGTGGTAACCTACACGACAATCATCAATGCGCCTAATGAAGACTCTAGGTTAAAACCCGGAATGACGGCTACTGTAACTATCTATACAAATGAGGATAGCAGTGCGTTGATTTTGCCAGTTAAGGCGCTGAAATATACACCGGACACGGCTGCGTTGAAAAAACAGTACCAAATCGTACATGTCAAAAAGAGTCAAAACGATCTTCCCAATGTCGGCTATGTATGGATAGTGAAAGGAAATGTTATTACGGAAACAAAAATAAAGACTGGTCTGAATGACAATACGCACGTACAGATATTGGAAGGGATTACTATAAGTGACAAGATATTGACAGGTACATCAACGGTTGTTGCGTCTGGTAGCAGCTCCGAAGCAAGCAATCCATTTATGCCAACGCCTCCGGGTAAGAAAAAATAATATTATGGATGATACTATTCTTGAAATAAAGGAACTGAGAAGGGATTTCATAATGGGCGACCAGGTTGTCCATGCATTGAAAGGCGTTTCGTTTACGGTTTCGAAAGGTGAGTTTATAACTATCATGGGTAGTTCCGGTTCCGGAAAGTCTACAATGCTGAACATTTTGGGATGCTTGGACAAGCCTACTAATGGTGATTATCTTTTGGATAAAGTTGCCGTGAAAACCTTATCGCGAAACCAGTTGGCAGAATTGAGAAACCGGAAAATTGGATTTGTTTTTCAGGCGTACAATCTGCTTCCGCGGACGACAGCCTTGGAAAATGTAGAACTTCCATTGCTCTATAATCCCACTTACAATGCTTCGCAACGCAGGGAGCGGGCCATGCACGCATTGGAGCAAGTCAGACTTGCAGAACGCTACGACCATACGCCTAATCAACTCTCAGGAGGTCAACAACAACGTGTGGCAATTGCTAGGGCATTGGTCAATGACCCCGTCATGATATTGGCGGATGAAGCAACGGGAAATTTGGATACAAGAACGTCTTATGAAATTATGACCTTGGTGCAAGACTTAAATCAGAAAGAAGGAAAAACGATTGTATTTGTAACACATGAACCTGATATAGCTTCGTTTAGTAGTCGTACGGTTATGTTGAGAGACGGAAGAGTACAGAAAGATAGCGTCAATGAGAATGTGCGTTCTGCCAAAGAATCATTGGACGCATTACCTGTAACAGATGATTATTAGTCAATGTTTTTTAGAGATTATACAAAATGAATATACTCAATATCATACGGATTTCTTTTAAAGCTATCCAGCGTAACAAATTAAGATCATTCCTTACCATGTTGGGAATCATCATAGGTGTTGCGGCTGTCATCACTATGATGTCTATTGGTGAAGCCTCTAAACAAAATATCCGCAGTTCCTTATCCAGTATGGGTTCCAATATGATTAGTATCATGCCTTACAACAATATGGCAATGCCGGGAGGAGTACGTTTAAGTTCTTCCAATGTGGACATTTTGACCATGAGTGATGTCAATCAGATTGAAAAAAATGTTGACTTGGTCAATCATATTTCGCCTGGTGTACAGTCGAGCGGACAAGCGATAAAAGGGGCAAACAACTGGCCTACGACTATACAAGGAGTTTCGCCAGACTATTTAACTATTAGGGCTCTGACTATAAAGGACGGCGTTAATTTCAGCGACCAGCAAGTTCGGGAATTTGCAAAAGTTTGTTTAGTCGGAAAAACCGTAGTGGACAATCTTTTTCCAAATGGAGAAGACCCTATTGGCCAGACTATACGTTTTGGAAATATCCCCATGCAGATCATCGGGGTATTAACTCCTAAAGGACAAAATACATTTGGACAGGATCAAGATGATATCATCATAGCTCCTTACACAACTGTGATGAAGCGTATTTTGGCAACAACTTATCTCCAGTCCATATATGCCTCAGCCGTAAGTGAAGAAATGTCCGACTCTGCGGTAACTCAAATAACTACCTTGCTGCGACAGGCTCACAAGATTAGGGCGGGACAGGATGACGACTTCATGGTAAGGACGCAGGCGGAACTAATCAATATGATGAGTTCGACTAGTAGCATGATGACAACTTTATTGACGGCTGTTGCGGGTATTTCTTTGGTTATTGGTGGTATTGGCATCATGAATATTATGTATGTGTCTGTAACCGAAAGGACACGAGAAATAGGATTGAGGATGTCCATTGGAGCGAAAGGTTCGGATATATTGTTTCAGTTTTTGATAGAAGCAATGCTAATCAGTGTCGCAGGAGGATTGATAGGCGTTATTCTGGGACTTGTATCGTCTTATATAGTTTCGTCCGTGTTACATTGGGAACTAGTCATCTCGCAGATGTCTATAATCATATCATTTTTTGTATGTGCTTTCACAGGAGTGTTCTTTGGTTATTATCCGGCATTGAAAGCGTCCAGACTTGATCCCATTGAGGCTTTGAGGTATGAATAAAGATGAAAATATCTAATAGATCTAGATTACTATGGGAACTATGTCTCACCGTGATTTTAAATAGACGTTTCAAAATATTCTAATATTAAAAAACGTTTTCAGAAAAAAAACTTTTTCTGAAAACGTTTAATAATTTTTATAGAAAACAAACATCTTATCATCTTCCCACCCATCCGCCGTCAACCGTCAATATAGTACCGTTGACATACCGAGCAGCATCAGATGCTAGGAATACGGTTGCTCCCTTGAAATCATCAGGTAAACCCCAACGTCCCGCCGGAATACGGCCCAATATAGCTTTGCTTCTTTCGGGATCGTCACGGAGCGCGCTGGTATTGTCGGTAGCAATATAGCCGGGAGCAATGCCGTTTATATTTATGTTGTATTGCGCCCACTCGTTAGCGAAAGCCTTGATAAGCCCACCAATGGCGGATTTGCTGGCCGTGTAACCCGGTACGTTGATGCCGCCCTGAAAAGTCAATAGTGAAGCGGTAAACATAACCTTGCCGCCACCGTTTTTGATCATGTCTATTCCGATTTCCCTTGTGAGGATGAATGGTGCGGTTTGATTTACCGCAATTATTTCGTCCCAATATTCGTCAGGATGCTCTGCGACGGGTTTGCGTAGGATATTGCCCGCATTGTTGACTAGAATATCTATTTTCTCAAACCTTTCTTTTATCTCCTTGATAAAACTATATAGTGCGGTCCTATCAGAAAAATCACATTGGTAAGGATAAAATTTGCGACCAAGTGAAGTGACGGCTTGCTCCGTGATGCTACCCTGCAGTTCCAATGATGCAGAAACTCCGATGACGTCTGCTCCAGCTTCGGCAAGTGCTTCCGCCATGGCAAGTCCGATACCTCTTTTGCAACCTGTAACGAGG
>JAATFC010000029.1 GCA_015655435.1 Chitinophagales bacterium
AGATGCAATTATTCTTGGCTTTAATGTGCGTCCTTCGTCCCAGGCAAATAAGCTGGCACAGAATGAAGGTGTTGAAATTAAAACCTACTCTATTATTTATAACGCTATTGAAGAAATCAAGAGCGCAATGGAAGGTATGTTGGAACCGAAAGTACAGGAAGTGGAAGTTGGCACAATTGAAATCCGTGAAGTGTACAAATTTGACAAAGTTACAGTCGCAGGTTCTTACGTCTTGGACGGAAAAGTCAAACGTGACAACAAAATACGCATTTTCCGGGACGGTATCTTGGTCTATCCTCGCACAGAAGGTGCATACGCGGAATTGGGCAGCTTAAAACGTTTCAAAGACGATGTCAAAGAAGTCGCTCAAGGTTACGAATGTGGTCTTACCGTGAAGAATTTCACTGATATGCAAGTTGGCGACAACATTGTAGCTTATCAAGAAGAGGAAATCAAGCGTACATTATAAATATGATATAGCGTGTTAGAAATAATTTTCAGCACGCTATGTCAATCATTCAAAAAGCATTTTTTTGTTAAAAGCCTTGTAAAAGGCTTTTTTCATATTGGTAACGTTTATTTTTGAGGTCATTCTATCAATATTGAACATGAAGAAACTGAGTTTTTTATTTTTGGCGTTGGCAATGGCTTCTATATTGCCACAAATAGGTCATGCACAAAAAATCGTAGCAGATAAAATCATTGCACAGGTTGGAGATCAAATAGTATTGAAATCAGATGTTGATAATGAATTATCCGATGCCAAAAGAAATGAGGGGCAGCAAGGTGCACCCAAACTTCCACCTAATGCCGAATGTGTGTTTATTCAAAATCACCTGATGCAAAAGGCGCTAATGTTGCAAGCACAACGCGATTCATTGCCTCTGACAGATGATGACGTAGATGGAGAATTGGATAAGCGTGTCCGTAACTACATTCAGTATTATGGAGGACGTGATATGTTGGAAAACATTATGGGTAAAACGGTTTTCCAGTTCAAGGAAAGTATGCGCCCAATGATTAAGGAGCAGTTGTTGGCCCAACAAGAAAAGCAAAAAATTGCCGGGGGAACAAAAATCACTCCCGAAGAAGTACAAGCCTACTATGACAAAATTCCAAAAGATAGCCTAATTTATTATGAAAGTCAATTAGAAGTAAGCCAAATAGTCATTCATCCCAAAGCAAGTAAGGATGTAAAGGCTGTTGTTACGGACAGGCTTTTAGGTTTCAAGCGTGACGTAGAATCTGGCAAGTACAAATTTGAGGATTTGACCAAATTTTCCCAGGATCCTGCTGTAAAAGAGAATGGCGGGCTTTATAGCCTGAATAGGTTAGATAAAAATTTTGATCCTGCTTTTACGTCTGCGGCATTTAGGCTCAAAGAAGGTCAAATTTCTCCAGTAGTGGAATCTGCATTTGGGTTGCATATTTTACAAATGGTCAGTAAAGTCGGTGACGATGCGACAGTGCGTCACATACTGCTCATTCCACCTGTATCGGAAATCGAAATGCAACAAGCTGTTGATTCATTGGACTCCGTTAGGAAATTGATTAATTTAAAAGTGTTGACTTTCAATGCTGCGGTTAGTTTCTTCAGTGATGACAAAGTAGGTAAGACTACAGGCGGAACGATTGTCTCACAAGAAGATGGATCCTCCCATATCACGTATGACCAAATTGAAGACCAAAGCCTTATTAAAATATTGGATACATTGAAAATCGGAGAAGTGTCAAAACCTCAAGTCTTTGCAGACAACAGTAATCAAGGACGGGGACAACAAGCTGTAAGATTGGTTTACCTAAGGTCGCGAACGGATGCACACAGGGAAAATATGAAAGATGATTTTGACCGAATTTCAGAAAGAGCATTGGCAATTAAGCAGCAAACAGTTTTGCAAGATTGGTTTGGCGATCATATCCCTACGTTTTATGTACACATGGACAAAGATCTGGGGCAATGTGGCAACCTTACGGACTGGATAAAAACTTCTGAAAAACTGGAACTTAAATAGTAATTATTAAATGTAAAAAGCCGTTAATCAATGACGGCTTTTTTTATACCTTGACAAAATCTTGTTTAGATTTGCACGAGCGCGCAACAGCGCAATAAAAATATCAGATATGAACATAGAAATTAATAAGCCGATTATAGGATTTAGTGTTGGGGATTTGAATGGTATAGGTATTGAAATTATTATCAAGGCATTGTCGGACATCCGTCTTGTAGAACAATGCACACCGGTTATTTTTGCAAATAACAAAGTCATCAACTTTTATCGGAAGACATTGGGAGAAATCAGCTTTAATTATTTCATTACCAAAGATCTCAAAAGTCTCAACCCAAAACAAGTAAATATATTTACGACTTGGGAAGAAGAGGTTGCCATCACTCCCGGTCAAGAATCCAGTCAAGGTGGTCAGTATGCCTGGAAATCATTGGAAGCGGCAGTTGCA
>JAATFC010000340.1 GCA_015655435.1 Chitinophagales bacterium
AAAATTTACGATGAGCTACAACCTAAGACACTATTGGCTTTGGCTCGCCCTGATGGCTTGATAAGTACCCGCACAGGAAAACAAGATAGCAGTTTTGCAAAATCCATCCACCTGATAGATTTTGATGGCAAAACGGTTATAAGAGATATTGTGGACTGGCCACAAAAAGGTGGAGTAGGGCTAGCGCCAACAGCAATCGGCGAAACTGATAATTTTGAATTTACGGACTATAATTCCGTCGTTAACGCATTTCATTATCGAGCGTTGGTTTGCATGCAAAACCTTGCAATAGCATTAGGGAAAAAAGAAGATGCTGCTTTTTACGAACAAGAAGCCAATAAAGTAAAACAGTCATTTCAGCGCAGCTTTATCAACGTTGAAAAAGGTATAGTCAAAGATGGAGAAACGGTGACGCATAGTTCCCTGCATGCCAATATGATGGCGCTTGCATTTGGTTTGGTTCCGGATGAAAACAAAAAGAAAGTTTTGGCATTTATTGAGTCAAGAGGAATGGCTTGCAGCGTGTACGGTGCACAGTTTCTGATGGATGCACTATATGATGCGAACGGTGCAGATTATGGACTAAAACTTTTGACATCTACGGACAAAAGAAGTTGGTATAACATGATTCGCTCGGGCACAACTATGACTACGGAAGCCTGGGATATGGAATATAAAGGCAACCAAGATTGGAACCACGCTTGGGGTGCTGCGCCAGCCAATATTATAGTAGGAAAGCTAATGGGAGTAACGCCTTTATCTCCTGCGTTCGGTATAGTTGCAATAAAACCTCAGCCGGGTACATTAAAGTATGCAGCGTTGAAATTTGCGACCTTAAGAGGAACTATAGAAGTCGATTTTAACAATAAAGAAAAGTCTTTCCATTTGGATACTCGTTTGCCTGCCAATACGAAAGGAGTTGTTTACTTACCTCGTCGTTCCGCTTCCGACCAACTTTTTAAAAACGGAAAAAAAATAATAGGGTCTTCCGATGGAACTTTTTGGGTGATTAAAGATGTGAAAGCAGGTAGAGATAGCTGGGACGTGCATTATAAGTAATCAAAGAGGGCCGGTTATAATAAGACCTTATAAAATAATACCGATAGCGGGTGAATTATTGTTTAATGGTTGATGTTCTTTTAAGCAATTGAATAGAAAGAGTTATCTGTATTGACAAGTTTTGAAATTTTCTTTTACGATACAACATTATTATTTACAAATTATGAGGAAGCATTTAAAATCAATTTTCAGTGTAGTTGGGCTTTATGTGTGTGCATTTTTGGTATTAAATTCCAATTCTTTGTTTGCACAAACGATAAAGCAATACAATATAGTTGACTATGGAGCAGTAGGAAACGGACAGACTGTGAACACCAAAGCCATACAATCCGTAATAGACAAAGTAAATGCAGATGGCGGCGGAAAAATTATAGTTCCGAAAGGACAATTCTTGACAGGCTCTTTAGTTATGAAAAGTAATGTGGAACTGCATTTGCAGGAAGGCGCAGTCTTATTAGGCAATACTGATCCGTTTGACTATAAAGAAGTAGAGATGCCTGGACATCCTGTAAGTCCTAAGCAGGATGACAATTCATCATTGGCACTATTGGTTGCTTATCGCGCCGACAATATTTCGATTACGGGTACAGGAACGATTGATGGACAAGGAACCGCGCTGGCATTGAATATCGACAGTCTTTATCATCTCGGTCTTTTCAAAGATCCTAATTACTCTTCATGTGGAAACAGACCCAACGAAAAAGCACGTCCCAAACTCTTCCGTTTTTCTTTGTGCAAAAACGTAACTATACAGGATGCAACTTTGAAAAATTCCGCTTGTTGGGGGTTATCATTTGAATTGTGTGAGCATCTTACTTTCAATAAAATTAAAGTGGTCAATCGTGCTTACTGGAACAATGATGGAATGGATATTACCGATTGCAAAAACGTACGCATTACGGGTTGTGACATTAACTCGGCGGATGACGGCATCTGTCTGAAATCTTATTTTCCCGGTAATAGCAATGATACGATTCTCATTGCTGATTGTATAGTTCGTTCTGGCGCAAGTGCTATCAAGTTTGGAACAGCATCCTATGGCGGATTTAAAAATGTGACTATAAATAATGTAAAAATATTTGATACTTATCGTTCTGCTATTGCCATCGAATCCGTTGATGGTGGTGATATTGAAAATATCAAAGTGACTAATATCGTTGCAAAAAATACAGGCAATGCTATCTTTATTCGTTTGGGCAATAGAATACGAAAAACGCCGGGACTGCTAAAGAATGTTTATTTGGGTAATATAAAAGTTCAAGTACCTTTTGGACGGCCTGATATTAATTACGATCTCCGTGCAGATCAAGACGGGCACAATAATCCCATCGCGTCTTCCATCACAGGGATTCCGGGATATAACGTAAAAGATATCACTCTTGAAAATATTGAGATAACATACCCGGGAAGAGCTTCCAAAGCGCAGGCTTATTTCCCGTTGTTCCGTTTGAAAGATTTTCCTGAAAAAGTCAACAACTATCCGGAATTTTCCATGTTTGGAGAGACGCCAGCATGGGGATTTTATGTTCGACATGCAGAAAATATAAAAATGAAAAACATCGTACTGAAACTAGATGATTCCGATTTTCGTCCTGCGTTTGTTTTGGATGATGTGAAAGGAATGGATTTGGAAAAAATTATACTTCCCGCAGGCTACCAAAACAATCAAATTATCGCGAAAGATGCTAGTGGCATCAAATTGAGCGATTCTGGAAAATTGAACGTGACTACGATTCCTTAGGAAAAGGAATCATCCGAACGATTGATGTAGTTATAAAATGTTAGTAAGACTCCGAAGCAGTTAACAAAAACAGTTTCGGAGTCTTTTTTGCTGCTAATATTCGTTTAGAAAAAGTATTTTTGATGAGATTATGATACTGTAATGATTTAATTCTTTTACTTGACAACAAAATCGCTTCACAAAATACTTTTCTGTCTACTATTGTTTTTGTTCAACAATATATATGGACAGAAATCAGTTTCAGACATTCGTTTTTTGTTCAATAATATGGTTGATGGGCGACCTTTATTGATGGAAGATACATCGCATCCTTACTTCAATGAAAATGGGGATCAGTATTACGTTACGCTTTTTAAGTATTACATTAGCAATATAACTTTAATAGACTTACGTGACCATTCCATAACCGTACCTGATACTCATTTGTTGGTCAATGCAGAAGATTCGGCTTCGCTGGA
>JAATFC010000039.1 GCA_015655435.1 Chitinophagales bacterium
AAGGCTCTTTTAAAGTTGTAACAAACCCTAGCTAATTAATAGCAATTATATGAGAGTCACCATATCATCGGCTATACTCATTATTTATAATAAAACAGCTAAGGGCTTATAAATATATTGCTTCTGCAAATATTATTATCCATTTATGTCAACTTACGAGAATCAAGCCTTTTATTAGTTTATTTAAGCTCAAACTTAGGGAAGTAATTATAACAAATATCTGAATATGATATAGTAACAAATTACTCTTAATTACCTCTGCTTTATTTTATTGACGTATCAATTCGTGAAACCTTTCAGCTTACAAACTCTTCCATATCGGAACTCCTCCAAGGTACCCATGAATCACAAAATCCAAAACGTCCTCACCACTCAACTAGATGAGTAGTGTTTATAATATTTCCAAACAAGTGAAATGCAAAAACACACATGATTCATCGATTGTAGATTATGGAACAGAGCCAGATAAAATTAATTTTCGTATGTAAGACAACGGAACGGCCAATGAAATAGAACGGCTAAAACGGGCAATATTTACACCCAAACAATTTCCATGCAGATCAAATACTGGACCGCCGCATTCATTTGGCAATATGGCTGCATCGTGAACAAATACTTGCTTAAACCCATCAGAAATAACACTACTTCCTCCCTTAAAAAAAAATGCGGGATCATTGGAAGGTATTTGCCACTTTCCAAATACAAATTTGGCATTATGCGTATTGCCATTTCGTACAAATGCTATGCTAGAGCTGTCCATGGGACGATATTGGAAGATCGTTTTGTTAAAAGTCATTTCATCTGTAACCGGGGTTCCATTAATGTCAATCAAGATGTCACCAACCAATATGGAATCCTTTAATGGACTATCCGTTGTAACTTCTTTCACCACAAATCCGCTGTCTGACTTTATGCCCCGTATGCCAATATAAGCATAGCTATATTTCATTGGTAATGCGAATATTTCTTTTGCACATAAAACACTACGCTTTGCCATACTGTCCATGAACAAGGGTGAATACAAAGTCGTTCCTAGCATTGCGGTCAGCGTATCATGTATTTCATTGCTTAAGCTAATACCGTTCCCAATAATCCCATCCGCGCTCATCACTACGATATCTTCCTCCTTGTCCCGATACACGATTTTTATTTTATCATACGTAGATTTACCAAACCGTATAGACAAACCATCATTGCCAACCATGGAACTTTTGGACACTATAAGTTGCCGTTGGTAATATTGGCCAGGAAGATCTATATTGAGCAATGTGCCGAAAACATTCTCTTTTCTACCGTGCACTATACTATTAATCTCAACAACATTCCCGGAAGGTACAATCACGGAATCTTTGGTTACTATTCCAGATATATTCAACGCATCATTCGAAGGTGTAAGCAGAGAAAAAGCGGTTTGTTTGATAGAATCTTCTCCCGGAACTGAGGTATAGTCCTTGGCAATATGCAGTACCGTCCAGTATTTCAAAAACATCTTCGACGGTGTTTCTACATTGAGCCCCTCAGATACATTCGGAACCCTGCTGTGAATACCAATGACGTTCCCTTGAATGTCAAACAACGGCCCACCTGAATCGCCAGGTTCCATCACACTACTCGACACTATCGCCCCGATGGGTAAGTGTGGCTGCACCAATCGCCCAACATGCACGAGGGGAAACAACTGATCCAACTGTCCCGGATATCCGATACCTATGCAAGATTCTCCTTTAACCAAATTATCACTATTTCTCATCTGGGCAAAAGGCCAACTACCTTTCTCAATAATATGAAGCATGCCTGCATCATATACAAGATTATTTTCATTAAAACGCATCCGCCCTTTTCCCATGGCTGTAACCATTGTCCCATCAGGAAAACGGACACTATAACATTTATCCGGTACCATCGCATGCCCGGCAGTAAGTATTATACCATCAGACGACACAACTACGCCACTAAACTGTCCTCCGGTCTGTCGCCGCGTTGTGGAATCTATTTCATACAAACGGACTGTGGCTTTCCTCCCGATTGCAATACTTTTTGCTATAGGAAAAAACGCATCTGCATGACTTTGCTGTGCCTTAATATCCTTTGCAGAAAAGGACAGCAGCAAAAAAAGCACAAGTTTAGAAAATCTCTTTCCAAAAGAAAATATACAATTATCCGCAAACATATCTTTCTATGATTTCTTTATGGTTTCCTCAATCAGGTCTTTCAGTTTACCACTGGAAGGCAGCGGTGCATCCACGGAAACGATGCGGCCTTTTTTGTCAAATACCATAAACCTTGGAATTCCCTGTACGTTATAATACCTTGTAATATCACTCCATCCTGAAGCAAATAACTGTATACCTTCCATGTTATTCTGCTTAATTGTTTTTTTCCATTTTTCCAGATCCCGCTTGTCGTCCACTGAGATACTTACAAAGGCTACATCCTTTGTGTCAAACTGCTTTTCAACTTCGTTTAAGTAAGGCAATTCGTGCATACAAGGACCGCACCATGTCGCCCAGAGATCCACTACAACGACTTTACCCAACATTCCATTGAACGTGACAATATTGCCACTTGTATCAGTATAACGAAAATTATAAGCCTGGTCGCCGGCATTTATTTTGCGTATTTTATTCTGCATGAAAAACTCTTCCCGCTTTTGGTCTTCGGTCAGTAAATGCTCCTTATACGTCTCCAATACCTGCAAATACTTATCGTACGCCTTGATTTCCTTCAATTTGTCCAAACAATAAAATCCCTTGAGGGTATCATTGGACAGCGTAGAAAACGCCGAACTATCCGTCTTTAATGGCGCATTTCTCCTTAATGATTTAATGCGAACGAATTGTTCGAAAGCCGCCCTGCCCCAAGGATATCCATACACGTCGTAAGTCTGCTTATACACATCTCCTACCTGATCTTCCAGCAAATCAAACTGCAAGAAATTGTTTGAAAAAACAGAAAGAAGATTCAATGACTTGAAATAGACAACATCATGATAAGTCAGCCATGGAAGCAATTGCTCGAAGGTCTTGTTATTTGTCTTTTTCCTTTTTGAAAGCCAAAGTGTACGGGCATTTTCGGTATTCTTGAAAAGAACGGCAGAATTTATTTTTGACTTTCCATTGCGTCTCAAGTAAACGGAATTGTTCATCAAGTCCTTACATGTTTTGAACCACTCTGACATGGCAGCGTTTTCAGGTGAATAATAACCGTTAACCAAATGGTAGCCGGAATCATTAAAGTTTAATCTCAAACGATCATTTTTATTCAACCAAAATATATAGTTGTCATCAGGCTGATTGCCATTTCCAGTACCAATCAGGAAAAAACCTGCTTTCTCCGGATAAAAACAAAAACCAAAATTCCCGTTGGCATTGGGAACGGAAGATGCGATCTCCTGCAAATGACCATTTTCAATTTCAAACAATCTAAAAACAGATTTCTGGTTGGACAACAAGGACACGCCTTCTATATTTACCACGTCCTGCCCTCTTGCAACAGATAATAAACTAAACATAGCCACAACCAATAGTAAAAAAGGCCGGCATAGTCTGTTTACTATGAACAAATAAACCATTATATTAAATATTATTTACATTATGTATTTCGTAACTGTCTGTATTTCTTCGTAGGCTTTTTTATAGTCGGTTTCCATACCTGTAGACTTATATCTGGTATTTCCCTTGGGATCAACGATAATGCGGGTAGGAATAGCGGATATGCCAAAAGATTTACTTGCGTTGCTTTTATAGTCCATAAGCACATCCAATTTGTAGGGCTTACCGGAGAGAAAATCATTCACCTTTTTAAGTGCGGATTTTTCATCCGGGGAATTGTCAAACGTATGTACGAACAGAAATACAACATCCTTTTCTTTACTAGTCAATGTATCCCGCACCTTAGTCATGGCTGGGAACGAAGCGATGCAGGGCATACACCAAGTCGCCCAGAAATCAAGCACAACAACTTTTCCTTTATAATCTGCGAGTTTTACGGTGCGACCATCCATGTCTTTTAGAACAATGTCGGGCGTAGGCTGGTCGATCATCTTTGCCAGAACAGCTTTTTTCTCCTTTTCAGCATTAACAGCATTTAGTTTTTCGTAATAAGTGTCAAAATCCATATTGGGATTTTTAGCGAGGCTAATACGCTTCAACTGCTCCACCATCGATTGTGTATAAGCACCGTCCTTGACAAAACCTTCTAGCTGAAGCTGTACACTAGAGTCTCCGTTTTGTTCCAATAGCTTTGAATACAACTCATTACCGGCTGGAATCTTCCTGTTTTTCTTTATTTCTTTAGAAACATAGTAAAGAGCCTTGTCATATTCACCCTTACTATCATACGAAACCGCAAGTAGTATGTCGAATCTATCTTTTTCATTATTGAGTCGATTGATATACTTTTCGACAGGAATATTTTTAGGTTTCTCCCTCAAGTAAACTATTTCCTGCATGTACAACAACTTTCTTTTTTCTATAACTTCTCCAACCAGTTCTAAATCATCTTTTCCGCTCACCATGACTATCATTTCATATACAAAAGGAAGTTGCCTAATAGAAGAATCCCCGATATTTTTCACCAATGCAAATGCTTGTCTTCCTTTCCCTTCAAAACTTAAAAAAATAGCTTCCTGTTCGGTATATGCATTCCGTAAAACAGCATTCTTATCGTCCCCTATCAAATTCCAAAGGCTATCCAACTGTACTTGCTTTTTTGTGTCGTATATCTTTTTTAAGATCAACTCCGTACTATCAAACAACTTGTCTTTATTGGTATTGGGAACAGCAAAAGCTCCGATCGTAAAAAAACAAGAAACCACAAATAAAAAACATCTCAAACTATAACACATATTATACATTTTTACATTTTACATTCTATACTTTACTATCTTTCCCTATAGCTCACACTTACAATCTTACCAAGCCCATCGTATGACTTTTGTTTAACTAATTGTGCATTGGATGGAGGTACATTGTACATCTCAAGCGTTCCGGTGGATTCCGCAGGTTTTCCGGAATCATAAACACCGACATTCAACCAATTGGCCCATACGGCATACGTTGAAGCTTTGGAAGCAACCGTCCTATTGAAAAAATAATTGAAATTAAGGAACGTAATCTCACTCGCACCTTTATCAACCATCAATATGGACTGTTTAGAAGAAAGATCATATTCATACACTTTACCTCCCACACTATAAAACAAATACCCTAACTGAGGACTTACGGCAAAATGTGTCGCTTTACCTATATCAGTACCTGTGAGTTCTGCCCAATATGACTGAGTGCCATTAAATGTAAACTTGGCAAAATAATATTTATCTGAATTCGTATCATGAAGAATAGCATTAATATATCCACTATAATTCCATTCCATATAGGTCAGATCCATCCCTGTCTGAAAATTAAACAAAGGATTTTTGGTTGTCATGTCAGTGCTGTAAGGATTGTGTCCATTACTAACAAAACCTTTCTTTTCTAAGTTATACATTACGGCAGAGGGACTTATAGAAGACTGATCCACGACAATGTAGGGAGAAACCTTAAACGTAGAGCCACCAGCATACGCATTGGCAGTGGTACCGAATAGTTCAGTCACAAAGCCCCTCCAAGCATAGTAGACATTCCCGTTGGCATAGAGCCATACATAACCAGGTATAAGACTAGGTGTTCCAATCATGTTCTCTCCTATTATCTTTTCGTTCACTGCGGTTATAAAGTCGTACGAGAGGTTATACGTCAGACTATAACCGAAATTTTCCGGGTTGACCCTTTCAGAACCCTGCGAAGTAAATATGTATATACCATAAGGCGGATTCAAATATGGATAGCAATAGACCTTAATAGCTTTTCCACTTAGAGTAAGGGTAGATCCCATCCGTTTCAGGATATCTGTATATACAAGCGTAGAACCAGTTGCGGACTTGTAAGATAGCATATCCAACCTTGGAGTTCCATTGACATCACACAATACAAGATAACCTTCATACACGTCAGAGGTAACCTCCAACCTAAATCGAGTGCGTGTAAAAATACCCGTAGCCGTATCTGTTATGGTATAGTATAAATAATAGGCTCCAGGAGAAAGATTAACAGGCTTTGAAAAGCTCCGAGATGAATCTAAAACAGTTTTAGACAACAAGGAATAATCTGAAGGAAGTAAGTCCGCAGGCAAAGAATACCACTCATAAGTAAACTTTCCTGTATCGGCCGCATCCAACTTGGATGCATTTATTGTTGGCTTAATTGTCAATACTTCTCCTGCGGCAATCTGATATGTCGAGTCCACTCCAGATACGGTAATCTCGTTTACCTCTGAATAATCGTAGTTGCCATAGTCTTTATTACATGCGCTCATCCAAAAAAGAGACAATCCCAAAAGAGCACACCACTCTATATGTTTAATTTTCATTTCGACTGTATTAAATATTATCATTGAATTATTGTACGACCGATCCC
>JAATFC010000272.1 GCA_015655435.1 Chitinophagales bacterium
GACAGCAGCAACGGAAGCCAATGCTTCGCCCCGAAAACCCATAGTTCGGATTTGAAAAAGGTCTTCAATCTTTCGGATTTTGCTCGTTGCGTGTCTTTCAAATGCTAACCGCGCGTCGGTTTCACTCATGCCTTTTCCGTTATCAACGACCTGAATGAGCGCTTTTCCAGCATCCTGAATATATAGTTTGATAGAAGTCGCACCTGCATCCACTGCATTTTCCAATAGTTCTTTGACTGCACTGGCTGGCCTTTGTATGACCTCTCCCGCCGCAATCTGGTTCGCAATATTATCAGGTAACAATTGTATGATGTCCACGCGCTTCTCTCCTATTTTTTGAAAGCAGTAAAATTAGCGATTATCTCCTAAAACCTCGATTTACATGAATAAATTGCTGATTTACAATAGTTAAATAACTGTCAATTCGATTCTCTTTTAAACTTTTCCGCGTCAAAAAAGTCAAATTCTATCATGGATATAATAGCTTTGATTATAGATATACCAAAAATAACTTGGAACGGATAATAAAAATGTTTTTGCTTTTGTGCATAAGTATGGTTACAAAAGCACAAGATTCGGTCAACCGCAACCCTTTATACCAAATGTTCATCGCGGCCCACCCAATAGATACGGGAAGGAGTAGCCAGAAGCTTTTTGTCGTGCCTATATTTGGACATACACCGGAAGGTGGTTACGAATATGGAATCGCAACTTTTAAAAATTTCACATTACCGTCCAATAAAAATGCCAGAACGAGTTTTGTAACTGCAAAAGCCTCGTTCACGTCTCGACACGCAGCCAACTTTATCGGATATGGTGAATTTTGGTCAAAGCAAAACAGTTTTTTTTGGAATATAGATGTTCGCCACCAAGAGTTTCCATTTTACTTTTATGGCGTTGGTAACAATACCAATATCAACAATGCAGTGTTGATGGAAGAGCGACTTTCGCATATCAATGTGGAAGCAGCAAAAGAGGTTTTAAAACATTACTATATTGGATTGAATGGATTGTTGGAAAAACAGGTATTCTCCATAAAAGATACATTGTACCAACACAAAGTCACCATTCTTCCAAATGAACGCAAAGGCTCCTATCTTAATCTGGGCTTGACACAGATGTATGATTCACGGGACAATACACAGTTCTCCACGAGTGGAATCTACGCTTATCTCAAACTTTCCTTTTACCCGAAAATAGAACGCGACAACGATTTTACGGGCACGCAGGTCAATTTCAATTTCAAAGCTTTCACTACGCCAATAGACAGGCTTACATTTGGATACAACGTGGTCTACAATGCATTTGGAGGTAAGATTGCACCGTTTTATATGTTGCAGCAGATGGGTAACGACCAGATTATGCGCGGTTTTTACGCAGGGCGTTTCCGTGACAAAAAAATGCTGGCGCACCAATTGGAGGCGCGTTACCATTTTATAGAAAGGATGGCAGTGACAGCGTTTATTGGCAATGGGGCAACTACACCAAGAGATTGGAACATCAATCAATTCAGAACTTCTTATGGAGCAGGACTGCGTTACTTTTTTGATGTCAAACAGCGCTCGACAATACGACTGGATTATGCAATTACGCAACGGCTCTTAGGGGAAAAACGGCAGACAGGTGTCTATGTTACATTAGGAGAAGCTTTTTAGAATAATTATGAAAAAGAATAGTTTAGTTTACGTTTTAATCGGAATTTTTCTGTTTTCAATATGCACTCCAAGTATTTTGAAAGCGCAGGATTTTACAAAAAGTTACCATATTGGTGCCGAATACAACTATCTGTATTCCACGCACAGTACGAAGTTCAGAGGCCCAACTATATTGGTGGACAAGGATTTGAACAAGCATTGGGCAGTTGGCGTTGGTGTCGGTTACAACACTTGCCCGTATCATCCCGACAATGGTCTTGACTTGAAAGATATTAAACTGATCCCAGTCTTTGCGAATGCCCAATATACTTTTAGTCGAAACAAAATATTTGCCCCTTACGCTATTCTGAAAACGGGCGTGACTTTCATGAACTACGAGAAGAAACAGGAAACTTCTTCTGGGGCATACAACAAAGTAAAGGAAGCTGGTTTGTATACATACCTCGGTGGAGGAACAAACCTAAACATAAACAAACTGTTTCAACTATATCTCAACATTGGATTGGTCGGCTATAAAATGAGCTTTAACGATCTGGATATCAATCCGCATGGCGTTGCCGGAAATATTGGACTACGTGTAAAAATTTAGTTGAATGAATTTAAACCTGAGCATTAAACCAATATTAACTTCCATCAAAACAAAATGGAAAATATACCTGCAAATCCTGCTGGCCATATTTTTCATTATTGTTGCCATACGTTTTTTCTCCCAACAAAAATATGAAGTCCGTGACTTGAAAAACGTATTGGAACAGTCGTCACTTGGATGGGTATATGCTGGCGTATTTTTGTCTTTGGCTTTTGTCGTACTACAAGGTGCAATGTACGTGTATTCCTTTCTGGCAATAGGGAAAAAAGTATCGCTGTGGAACTGTACCATACTTTTCCTGAAAAGGAATTTTATCAGCGTTTTTCTTCCCGCCGGCGGCATAACCTCATTGGCTTTTTTCAATAGGGAAATTAAAAACTCTCACATCAAAAAATCCCACATACAAGCATCATCAACTATATATGCCATCGTTGGTATTTTGTCCGTAGTATTGGTGGCGATTCCCGCGTTGTGTTTTTCCTTTAGTTCTGACTTGGCAGAACCGCGTGCATGGATTGCATTGGCGGTCTTGATTGCTTTTTTCGTCCTATTGTATTTGCTCTACAAAGACCTAAAACAAAAAGGAAAAATCTATCAGTGGCTGACAAAACACAGTTCTTCTTTTGAAGAATTCATACAAGTATTTAACGAAAACCAAATAGACAAAAAAGGAATTTACGGAACGATTATAGTGAGTATAGTCATTGATGTCATTGGTATCGGGCAACTGTATTGCGCGATGTATGCGTTGGGGTTAGAACCGACTTTGTATCTGGCTTCGCTCACTTATATAGTCGCGGTTTTGTTGCTTATAGTCTCTCCTTTTTTACGAGGTATTGGAGCCATTGACGTTTCCATTGTTTATATTTTGCAAAAAGCAGGATTCAATGCAGATCAGGCTTTGGCAGCGACCGTCCTTTTCCGTTTATTTGAATTTTGGATCCCTTTACTGCTGGGCGCCGTTGCTTTATTGGCACGGATTAACCAGTTCATCATGCGAATCGTCCCGGCAGCATTCCTGCTTTTACTGGGCATCATCAATATCACGTCCTCATTGACTCCGCCCATACATGAACGATTCAAAATGGTGCATGAGTTTTTCTCCATAAAGATGATTCACACGTCCAATTATTTTGTATTGATGGCGGGATTGTTCCTCATTATGAATGCACTGTTTCTCTTGCGAGGTTCGCGTACGGCTTATCTGACAGCGATTGTATTGTGTTGTATTTCCGTATTGGGAAACCTGTTGAAATCTTTTGACTATGAAGAAGCAATCGTTGCAACGGTTACACTCATCACTTTGATTATAAAGGCAAAAGACTATAAGATTCGCCCAAAAATGAATCTTTCCAATAGATATGGATTGATACTACTCATTAGTTTTGGCGTTGTATTGGTTTACGGATTGGTTGGTACATTTTATTTCAACCATAAGTTCTGGCATTTGCCGATGACATTGCAGGATCGTTTTGTCATTATCGGACGAAATATTTTGTTACTGAGAAATCCACGTAATCTAATCATCTCAAATGGTTGCAAATACTTTTTGTTTAGTATCAACATGTGGTCGTTTGTCAATATCTGCTATATTTTGTTCGTATTGTTCCGCCCTAAATATTTCACTAAACCAGAAGTCGACACTAGTAGTTTGCTATTGGCAAAAGACATGCTGTACCGTATGCAGCAATCGCCAAACGACTATTTCAAAATATGGGAAGACAAACAGATTTATTTTTTCAAAAACATGGACGGTTTTGTTTCCTTCAAAACGCATAAAAACTATGCAGTCGTATTGGAAGAGCCTGTCATTGGCGATAAAACACAACTCCGAAATGCCATTGAGGATTTTGAGAACTATTGCAAAAGCCAACACCTGCGGACGTTTTACTACCGTGTATCCGAAGAATCATTAGATGCCTACCAAAGCCTGAAAAAGAAAAAAGTACTTATTGGACAGGAGGCTATATTGGACGTAAAGAATTTTTCCCTATCCGGAAAAAGCAAAAAATCATTACGCAACGCTGTCAATCATGCCCAATCTTCCGGCTTGAAAGTCATCGTCAACCAGCCACCGATCAAAGACGGATTGTTGCAACGACTGGAATCCGTTTCCAATGAATGGCTCATCAACAACAAACGAAAAGAAATTGTGTTTTCGCAAGGAAGTTTTGAATGGAATGAACTGAAAACGCAACTTATATTGACCGTTGAAAACGAGGAAGGAATGGTATTGGCATTTCTCAACATGATGCCTTCGTTCGGTCGTAAAGACGTCACTTATGACTTGATTCGCTATGTCGATGACGCACCGAACGGAATTGTCGATTTTCTGTTGATTGAATTTTTCAAGTACTTGCAGGAAAACGGTTTTGAAACAGTCGATACCGGATTTTCTCCGTTTTCCGGTTTGGATGAGATAGATTCGAAAAACTTTCTGGAACGCTCTATGGAATTTACATACGAAAAAGTCAAACCTATTGCCAGCTACCAACAAGGGCTGCGCCGCGCAAAAGACAAATTTGAACCGAACTGGCACAACCGTTATTTGATTTATTCCGAAGATTTTGACCTGATTCAGTTTCCGATTATTTACAACAAAATAGTGAAGGCCTGACGCTCATTAAGCAATGCCTTTTAGGAATCCCGTTAGATCCGTTTCTTTTTCCAAGTTGAATTTTTGTTTGAGGCGATATTTTGCCATGCGTACGCTTTTCGGTTCTACGTTCAAGAGATGGGCAATCTGTTTGGTGTCCATCGAAAGGTAGATGTAGGCGCAATATTTCATGTCCAGCGTAGTCAGTTTCGAGCCAGAGATTTCGTTTAGGTTTTTGAAGAAGTTCGGATGGATTTCCTGAATCCTGAATTTGGCATTTTCAAAATCGTTGTCCAATATGTTTTCTTCGCGGATAATCTGCTGGATATTGACCGTTGATTTGTCATCCAACTTTTCCTTCAGATTTTGGAGGACTTCATTTTTGTGCTGTACCTGCAACTGGCTCATCATCACCTCGTCCCGCAGTTTTTGCTGTTGTAGTTCCATGAGTTCGCGCTCCGCTTTCAGACGCGCCTGCTCCTCTTCCTGCAAGAGAATGCGCAACTGCGCATCATGCTGTTGTGCTTCCAGCTTCTTTTGGTGTTCCATAGAATATTTTAGGTTAAAATGATACGAACGGAACATGAAAAACACACCAATTGAACCAATAATCGCCAGTCCAAGATAAAGATATTGCATCCTCCTTTGGCTTTTTGCCTGGTCTTTCAGCACCTGCAATTCACGCTCCTTTTTCTCCGCCTGATATTGCGCCTCCAACTGGTTGACCATTTTGACACGCTTTTCGTCAAAGAGCTTCGCATTGTTCATAAAAAGGTCGTTCTGTGTTTCAAATGCTTTTTTGTAGTTGCCCTGAGCCGCGTATACATTGGACATCTCTATCAATATATTGTTCCGCGCATAATACAAAGGACTTTTGGCGGAGTTGATTTTGTCCAAAGCGATGCTCAGGTAAGACTCGGCCTGTATATATTGACCACGGTCTTTGGCTATGGACGCCATCATACCATAACAGTTTGCCATTATATTTTCCTTGCCGTAACCAACATTTTTGTTCAATACCTGTAGGATAGACTCCACGGAATCGATAATGCCTCCTGCAATGTTAGGATTAGTTGGATGAAAGTATTTGAGTCTGTAACTCACCGTATTGAGACGATCCATATAATAA
>JAATFC010000186.1 GCA_015655435.1 Chitinophagales bacterium
ACTTTGACAAATTCAGCAGCAGAATCATTGTTAGCAGAGTATCGGAAACATGATGTCAGAACTGACTATAAAAAATATTTTTACCGTACAGGAGTAAAACAACAATATGCAATTTCTTTATCTGGAGGTAATGAGAAATATGTATATGCACTTTCAGGATCTCACGATAGGAATATTGACAATCAGTATGCTCATAATAATAGAACAACTATCAAATCCATTAATACAGTAAAACCTTTAAAACAATTGGAAATAATTGCCACATTGAACTATAGTAATACCCAAAACAAGGGAGGACGTCCTTCTGGAAATATTACTACAACTAAGGGGCAAATACCTCCTTATATCTCATTTGTAGATACAGAAGGAAAGGCTATTGCGCTATTTAAGGATTACAGGCAAAGCTATATTGACACTTTTGGAGAAGGAACCCTGCTTGATTGGCACTATTACCCAATTAACGACTTTCAGTACACACATGTCAACACTTCTGTTAACGATGTACTAATCAATCTATCAGTAAAGTATTCATTAATAAAAGATATGTTCGTTGAGGGTCGTTACCAGTACGAAACACAAAGGAGTGAGGGAAATACTTTATATGACGAAAACAGCTATTATGTCCGCAACCTAGTCAATTCCTATTCACAGATTGATTACAGTTCTGGAACTATAAAAAGAATTATTCCTCAAGGACAAATTCTAGACCAATCTTCCTCTAAAATGTTTGCCAACCAAGGTCGGATGCAGTTAAACTATGGACATTCATGGACCGAAGGCATTATTTCCATTCTGGCAGGGGGAGAAATTCGACAAATACACAGTACAACCAATTCATATAGACGCTATGGGTACAACAGTGACATTCTAACCTCGGCCAATGTTGATTATGCCAATGCATATCCTAACCTAATCACCGGAGCCACAGAGTTCATACCATCAGGATTAAATACATCCGATAGGACAAACCGCACCGTATCCCTTTTTGCCAATGGTTCCTACATATTCAAAGATCGCTATACAATTTCAGCAAGTGCAAGAAGGGACGCATCTAATCTATTTGGAGTTTCTACTAACAAAAAATGGCGTCCATTATGGTCTTCAGGAGTTGCATGGGAATTGTCTAAAGAATCATTTTACCAATTTACCCCTATTCCATTTTTAAAAATAAGAACGACTTATGGTTATAGTGGTAATATCGATCCTAGCCTTTCTGCTGTTACACAGCTGACCTATAGTAGTGTATCTCCATACACCAATCAAAATTATTCGCAGATTACCATGTTTTATAATCCAGATCTTCGTTGGGAAAAAATTGGAACGTTAAATGTGGGACTGGATTTCAGACTCAAAAACAATATTTTGGGCGGTAGCATAGACTATTACCACAAACGAGGATCGGATCTTTATGGGCCTTATCTTTTAGACCGGACGACAGGTTTGGGAGTATCGAATATTACAAAGAATGTTGCCGACATGGAGTCAAACGGGATTGATCTAGCCTTGAACATTTACCCAATCAGAAGAAAACTTGAATGGTTTATTATCCTTAATCTAAACTACAGCAAAGATAAAATTCTGGACTATTTTGAAGTAAATTACAACACTGGTGGGCAGGGTGTTACAGGCGAAAAAGGGAAACCTGTTTATTCAATGTACTCCTATAAATGGGCGGGACTCGATGCTCTGACAGGCGACCCACAAGGATATTTGGATGGTGCAGTAAGTAAAGACTATAATGCTCTGATCAATGCCGGAACTGAAGTACGCAATCTTAAATACAATGGTCCGGCCATGCCTGTGGTCTTTGGATCTATGGGCCATCGACTTTCCTACTTGGGATTCGGACTGGATCTTCGCCTAACATACGAGATGGGATATTATTTTAAAAGAAATTCAATCGACTATTCTGACTTTTTCAACGGATTTCGAACGCATAGTGATTATTATTCCAGATGGCAAAAGCCAGGTGATGAAAAATTTACCAATGTCCCATCTATGCTATATCCGGCCAATTCATCACGAGATGCATTTTATAATGGCTCGGAAATACTGGTCGACAAGGGTGACAATATCCGACTACAGTATATCAATTTGAGTTATAGTAGTAAACTTTCAACAAAAAAAACTGCGCATGGTGTCAGTTTACGTGTTTATGCAATTGTTAATAATGTAGGCATACTTTGGAGAGCCAATAAACACCACCTTGATCCAGATTATCGAAACGGGGTTATTCCTCCATCCAGAAATTACTCATTGGGGTTACAATTAACGCTTTAAATAAAGTACTATGAATCAATCAACTAGGCATTTAACTATAGTAATAGCTGCTATAGCA
>JAATFC010000221.1 GCA_015655435.1 Chitinophagales bacterium
CCATTCACATAGTAAAAACCCAAAAGGAAAATGATGGAATAAGTGTACCACATTACAAACCTTTCGCTGTGAAACGGCGAAAAGTCACGGTTGTAGGAAAAGAAAAGAAACGGCAGGAACAATATTAAAATCCATGTAATAATATTGAACACCAGTTGGGCTGAAACAAACTTACCTTTATCCATTGCCCCAAAATAAGAACATAAACAGAGTATTGGAAAGGAATCGGATTGTTTTTCGGTCAAAAGGGATTTTTCGTAGGGAAAACAATCCAATTCCTTAGATATTACAATCGCTAGTTGCGCATTTAGAAACGTTTTGATCATTCTATGAGATTTCTCGCTCGTGCCTCACTCGAAAAATTGAACGTCATTTCGACTCCTAGGGAGAAATATCTTACGTTTTTAACTCATTTTCTTCCAAATCCACAACGGGCTACAATCGCTTATTTTATCAGTCTTTGAAACCAGCCAATATACGCCTGCACAAATCTTTGCACAAAATCGTAGGTTCTTTCCGTAAAATTGTCGCTTCCCTCTTCGAAACATCCTTTGCCAACATTACTCAGATAAGCTTCGGGCTGCTGCATCATCAGTACATTGACAAAGGTCAAAGACTGACGTAGATGATGGTTTGCCCCAAAGCCGCCAATAGCTCCAATCGAATTGCTGATAACCGCACCCGGTTTGGCATCCCATACGTTTTTGCCGTAAGGTCTGGACGCAACGTCGATTGCATTTTTCAGAACCGCAGGCACGGAGCGGTTGTACTCGGGTGTGATAAAAATAACGCCGTCCAAAGCTGCTACATCCTTCCTAAACAGTGTATATGATTCCGGAACGTTGTTGTGGTCATCGAAGTCCTGATTGTAAAAAGGAAGTTGCCCGATTTCTACGATTTTAAATTCAAAACCTTCGGGAGCCATTCGTATAATATTATTGGCGATTTTTCTTGAATTGGATTCCTTTCGTAGGCTTCCGACAAAAAGCCCTATTTTCTTATTTTCCATATTGGTTTATTTATTTGGTATTAAAAAAAGATTTGCGCTACAGCGTTAATGCAAATAACAAAAAAACAGTCAATATGTTAGCTTTTTAAAGCCTTAAAATCCAGATGGATTGGCATTTTTTCTTTGTTTTTTAATTTTACATTTACCTTCTATCGGATTTCGATTGGTTCGCTTACTTTTGCAACCCAAATACGTTTACATTTATTCTAAAAGATATTTATGGGAAGAATGTTTGAAGTCCGCAAGGCCAGCAAGTTTGCACGCTGGGACCGAATGGCAAAACAGTTTACACGCATAGGAAAGGAAATCACGATTGCCGTAAAACAAGGCGGTGGTATTGGTGACGTCAATGACAATCCACTGTTGCGCCGTGTCGTCCAGAACGCCCGAGGTATCAATATGCCGAAGGACAAGATTGATGCGGCTATCAAGAGAGCAGTGGAAGGAAAAGACTCTTCCAACTATGAAGAAGTCATCTATGAAGGTTACGGTTCGCATGGTGTAGCAATCATCGTCGATACGTCAACCGACAATACAACGCGTACCGTTGCCAATCTTCGTTCCTATTTCAGCCGTAACGGCGGAGCGTTGGGTACTTCGGGAAGTGTGCAATTTCAATTTAAGCAAATGGGCGTTTTCAAATTAGACCCAACCGGACTGAACGAAGAAGAACTGGAATTGGAATTAATAGATGCCGGTCTAGAGGAAATAGGTGAAAGCGAAACGGAAGAAGGTAAAAAGGTATTGGAATTACGTACAGCTTTTGCTGATTTTGGAAATATGCAATCCGCATTGGAAGAAAGAAAAATCGTTCCAATAAGTTCAGAAGTGGAATGGATTCCATCCGTGACCGTTCCTGTTACGGACGAACAAGCTGAAGAAATCAGCAAACTGATTGACATAATAGAACAGGACGATGACGTGAACAAGGTTTTCCATAACATGGGATAGTCTTGTTCTCAACTGAACATAAAAAATGCTTCCAGAATCTGGAAGCATTTTTTATTTAGACTTTATAGCTTTTATAACTTAAGATGCCGCTGGTTCCGGACCGTTTTCTGTCGGTGTGCTGGAGGCTGTCGAAGGATTGGCTTTGTCTCCTCCGAAAACATTTTTCAGGTAATCGCTTGCATCGTTCCAATGTTCTTTCAAAGACTCGCCACCTTTTGTAGTCAATTCGGAAAAATAATCAGAAGCCTTGTCAAAAGTAGAAGAAGCTTCATCTTTTACTTTGTTAGCCTTGTCTTTCAGCGATTGGGCCAGCTTTTCTTTTTCTTCGTCGCTCATTGACGCATATTTTAATGCCGCCGCGCCTGCTGCTGCACCTAGTAAAAAAGTTGCTATATGTTTTGCATCTACTCCCATAATTTTTATTTTAAAAGTGAAAAAGTTATTTATCAAAACTACGTCAATCATACCTAAACACCATAGCTTTTAACTTATAGTTACGCATTATCTCCAAAAGACAGAATAAATTCATTCCTCAAATAAACAGACCTCCCGAAGGAGGCTCGTTCATTTGAAAAATTCATTCAATCAGAAAAGGGTTAGCTTATTGAGATACCGTAGTAGATTCTACCCATTTATAAGTACCTTTCAATGTAGCCGTGTGCCTTCCAGTCAAATCCTTAATAGCTGTCGCTGTTGGCATACTTCCTAAAGTTTCTATATCCCAAGCGGCCACCAAGTTAGCATTGTTTGCCGTCGCGTCCGTTTCTGTATCCAAGTATGCACTTCTGACCTGATCTTCGGTACGACTAGTTTTCCATATTCTTATTTTTTTGATGTACCCAGAGAAATATTCATTACGACTACCATCGTTAGCCAAAGAACAAAATGCCGTCATTGGTACTTGATATTTTACACTACTTGCATAAGTATATGTCCTGTAGGTCTCCCCAATATTGATTATGTCTCCCGACCTCACACCGTCTACCATATTATAGCATTTATAGTTAGCATTGCCCAACAACCCCTTATCATTGAATACAAATGCATAATGAGTCCAGCGATTCTGTGTAAAGCCCGCGGATTTGGTAATCCTAGGTTCCCATTCTCCAGATGTCGTCTGAGCCTGGTCGTTCCAATAAGCGACCATGCTCCTTTGGTATAGACCTTTGTTTCTATCCTGTGAACGCCATCCGCCCCATGTGCCATTATTGACCAGTGTAGACAGAAACGTACTGTTATCTTCTCCACTTTTGTTGCAATATTCTTTTACGTTTACCCAAAGTTCTATAGTAAATGACTGGTTACCATCGCTACCAAAATTGACATAATCAGGACTGTAACCAAAATCAATATACCCTCCGTTGTTACCATCCACAAACAAGTCCCAAACGAGATGATCTTCAGCCCATTTAGAGTCCTCCACCTTTTTCATGGAAGCTTCCGCTGCTTGTATGGCATCGTCATATTGAGCCTGCGTCATATTGGTAATAGCCCCTGACAATATGTTTTCTGCCAAGGTAAGCAATGAGGTGATAGCACTTTGCAGGATGTCTTTACTTTCCAAAGGATATTGGCCTTTGTGGTTACCCCATTTTGTTGTATCGTTCAGTATCGTACTATAGCTACTAGCTTTCGCTTTTAGGTTGGTAACATATTGCTGTGCATCTGCCGATAGATTATATAAACGACTGTTTTTGAAATCATCAATTGCCTGATTCACTGCCGCAACTTCCTGCTCTAATTGGGTATCGGTCATAGAGCTAGTACCTGCTTGCACATCTTTGATAGTCGTTTCTATTTTTGAAATAGCAGCCGTCAGAATAGTCTTGCTGGCTTCCGGATAGGTACCAGGCGCTGTTCCATATGTAGAGCCAGAAAGCAGGCTTTCCAGATTACTCTTATTGGTTTGCAGAATACTCAGATTCGTATTCGTAATAAAAGTCTGGTCTTTATAGTCCTTGATACAGCCTACCCAACAGAACAGTCCTATAACTACAACCATCAATTGCATCCAACGCATGGATTTGAAAGGGTATTGTATTGTCATTTTCATTTTAATAAAACATTTAGTAATATGCTATAATGCCTACTCCCATTTATACGTTCCGATAACCTTAGCCGTATGTTTACCTGTGAGATCCAATACGCTGTTATCCGTTCCGGACGGTTTTGACGTAAAGTCCCACGCTGCTACCAGATTGGTTTCTTTTCCAGAAATATCAGTTAACTCATTATAAGAGGATTGGATATAGGCGTCGTCCTTTGCCTCTTTCCATATACGAATCTTCTTCATATAACCTGAAAAACCTTCCTGCATATCCGTCGTATTGACCCAGCGGGTAAATGCAGTCATTGGCTTATCATAATTATCATAGTCCGAAGAGTTGTACACTTCGCTTGTCGTAGTATTACTTTGCGTAGAGGCAACAGTTCCATTTAGGTAAAGTTTTCCTCTCAAAGAAGCATTACCACCTAGTCCTTTATCACTGTATACAAAAGCAAAATGCTGCCATACGCCATCTGCCGGTGCAGTAAAAGAAGGTTCCCACAATCCCCATCGATTACTGGATAAAATGCCGCCCCAAGAAACTCGGTAAATACCGGTGCCTGAATTACGCCAATACATCATCCAGCCATTGCGCCATTGTGATGTACTGTTAGAGAAAAAAGTAGAAAGGAACATACAGTTATCATACGAGCCACGTGCTGTTACTTTTACCCAGAACTCTATTGTAAAAGACTGGTTACCCGTCTCTCCGAATACCGTATAGTCTTTGCTTCTTCCAAAATCGATATAGGACTGACTCGTCTTGCCGTCTACGAAGAGTACGGCGGGAATTGTTTCTGCATTTTCCGTACGAATGCTATTTTTAAATTTCTCAACAGCATTATTAATCTCAGTAATATAACGTTGTTTCTCACTTTCCGAAGGTGCAGGATCTTGGTATTTTATCAACAATACGTATCTATTAGCGTTGCTGATGGCGTCCGTAAGAATGGATCTACTATCAGAAGGATATTGACCTTTTTGTGTACCATAGTCAGAAGTGTCTGCTAAATGAGTCATCGAAGAGATCAAGGTATCCAATTCCGTGATATAAGTGTCCTGAATCTCAACAGGTGCCGTAAAGTCATGTTTTGACTCGGAACATGATGTAAACTGAAGCACCATCATTGTACAGCAGAGTCCCAGAAATAAAGGAAATATTTTTTTCATTGTTGTACTGATTTAATTATTTATCTGCGGGAAATAATAGCATAAGAGCCGGAATACCCGAAGCATCATAACAAGAAATATTGGATGCTGGTGCATTTATATAATCTTTTCCCGTAAGGTTACGAGAATCCTTGTTACTCCATCCATATCCGATGGTTCGTGTTACCCATTTAAGGAACTGCGTCTGACCACAATCGTATACCAACATATTCATGTACTGACCAAAGATGGCTGTATAAATACCTTGTTCCGTACCACTTCCATTCGGAAATATATAGAGTGGTGCCGACATTGTATTCATCGCATAATTTGCAGCCGAAATAGCGTTATCCAAATAGGATTGTTCTCCTGTCAATTTATAAAGCAAGCAGGACGCCCCTATAAAAGAACCTTGATTGTACATCGTCGCACCCCAGTCCACACTATTACCATGACGGCTGTCGGCAACATTTCCCGTGCTTTTATCAAACAGGTTATTGACTCCCCAGTCGTAGATTTCTTTAGCATCTTTCAGATAGGTGTCGCGACTAAGCCATCTTGGATAATTAGGATTATTGTTAAAACCTATATTGTCATCTGCCTTGTGTTGGTCATCAGAAGGATCTATATTATTGTAAAGCGTTACGGCAGCCACTACTGTAGGAAAATTGATACATGACATCTTGCCTGTACCGCTACTGTCCGGTGGATTGCTAGTATTCCATTGCCAAAACATACCACTGTTGACTTTATCATAAGACCCCCTGTCTTTCAGACTATAGGAACCATACCAGACACGGCAAAAACTTTCATCAGCATATTTTAGATATTTAGCGTCTTTAAAAATGCCATAAGCCCGAGCAAAAGATCCCGTCCACCACATGATATCGTCATAGATGAACCATCCATTGTTTGCATCCTGGTTGTTCCAGTCAAAACTGACATAATGAGCACTATCACCCTGATAGATCTCATCAACCAGCGTTTTGTATTTTGTTTGCCGTTCAGCATTATTTTGGGTGACAGCTTTTTTGTACGCGTTCATTGCCATGTCCCAATAGATGGCCTGCGTCCATACAGCACCAACAGTAGCTTTAGTATTGGCTCCATCCTTAGTATCTGTATCTACTTTGTAAAGATGCGTCTGATTGTCAAACAGGTACTGGTTATACGAGTCATATGCAGCCCAAATATTCGAGTCCGAATAAGTGGGAACTATATCGTAATCCAGAACATATTTGTCTGTGTCGGTTTTATTACACCCACTAGTATAAATGGCTCCGAAAAGAATATATGCTAAAGTTAAATGCATTTTCATAATATTTTTATTTAATATCCTGTATTCTGAACTAGATTTTTATCGATATCTATTTCCCCCTGAGGAATAGGGAAAAAGTATTGGCGGTTAAAATTTCTTTCGATCACTTGAGAGCGAGTATAAAAATCATTGCCATCGCCATTTACATTCATGCCATGAATTGGTTTGTTGAAATAGTCCGTAGCAAGTCCCCAGCGCCTTACGTCGAAATAACGTGTATTTTCAAAGCCTAGTTCCACCCGTTTTTCTTTACGTATTAGTTCCATGACACTATTTGCATCTGTAGGGCGAGATAGAGCATTTGTACCTTCTCCATACATGGGTATGCCAGCTCTTTTGCGAATAGCATTCATGTATTTCCATAGCTCAGAACTTGACGGATCAATATGGCAAAGCGCCTCCATATAATCGAAATAGATATTGGGCAGACGCAACAAGATACAAATCAGCGTCTGGTTCCGATCGCCGGCCCCCATGTGTTTACGAATAAGATAGCCTGTAGTTGTATAGTCATTTACTCCGTATAGTTTACCACATTGTCCACTGTAGGTAAAATCTGTAATATTTCCGCCGTTAGTACCTGCAAACCATTTCTGTCCGTTAAAAGTAATATCCGCATAAAATCTAGGTTCACGGTTGACATACATCATACGTGTTCCCGCTGGTGCATATACCTGTCCTGTTGCTGAGGTGAAGTCAGACTTGCTGACACCATCCTCCACATACCCGGATGCATCATCAATCGTAGGAGTGATACCGTCTGCTTTATAACCCGTAATCGGTGACTTTCCGTTACTCATAAAGTACGCATCCACTTGCTCCTGTGTAGCGCCAAATAGACTACCACCTTTGTAATTTCCGTCGCTGATACGATGGTCATTTGGCATCCGATCATATTCCATTGTTCCCGCCGAATTATCAATACGATAAAAAATCATCTCCGTATTGTTGGTCATCTGACTCCGCGCAGTACGTACGCCTCTTCTATAAGATTCATAGGGATCAAAACCAGCCACATCCGGACTACCCAACGCGTTTCCATTAATATCAGTGTACATTAATTTAAAACGGGTACTGTATGTATTGAGAAACGAGGCACTCTCATCTGCAACCTTCTGCCAGTTTGCTTTGATGGTAGCTGCACTAGGCGTTTCAGGAAACAGCTTTTGTCCATCATTATTTGCCAGTCCAGCATAGTAGCTGCACTCTCCATCATACAGCCAGCTTGCACGTAACGTCAGAGCTTCTATGATGAAAGCTTGTGCAATCGCTATATCAATACGTCCATATCCTGTAACGGCATCCGAAGATGCATTATCCAATAGCCCTTCTGTTTGTGCTTCTTTTAATTGGGATACAATATAGTTGAAACAGGTATCAATAGGGCTTCTAGGCAATTGCAATTCATCAGTAGGTGTGTTCTGCGAATAATTTTCTTTCAGAACGGGAATTGGCCCATATGCTCGAACAAGATAATAGTAATAAATAGCACGCATAGCTCTAGCCTCTGCTTTCCACTGTAATTTTTCAGACGTACTGACCTGGTCGCTCGGTGTCTGATCTATATTGGCGATGAACTCTCCCGCTTGCTGAATACCTGTATACCAACTTTTCCATCGCATTGTAACGAAGGTTTGATTAGTGGCGTCAAGCGTGTTGTTATTGATTAGCTTGGCGTCATTACCAGAGGTTTTTTCGCATTCGTCGCTCGCAACAGTCCATGGACCCGGCGTTCTGTATAATGCCACCTCACCCACTTGTCTTTGGTTAAATTCATCTGGTACATATGTGTACACGTTTGCCAGCGATCCTAGAGCTCCATCTCTTGTCTGATATATTTGATTCGTTGACAGACGGTCTTCCGGAACCTGATCAAAATAATGGCGGCAAGATGCAGTAGACAGCCCCAATAATATGAGTGTATATTTTAATGTTTTCTGTAGCATTGCAAATAAATTAAAATGTAAAGTTTATACCTATGGAATAGGTAGTGGTATTAGGATATTGGGTTCCATCATCTGTATCCAGTTCTGGATCCCACAACTTAAACTTAGATAATGTAAATACATTGTACCCCATCATATAAACAGCCGCATTAGTGAGCTTCATCTTTTGAGACCATGCTTTCGGTAGATTGTAAGAAACCTGTAATGTCTTCAACCGCAAAAAGCTCATGTCGCGCAACCACCAAGTACTCGGTTGATAGTTATTCTGGTTATCAGATGTTTCGTTGCCATAGGAAAGTCTCGGGTAGAATACATTCTGGCTAGGATTTTCTTCCGTCCATCTATCATTAATATTGCTGAACAGATTACCCGCGCCGCCACCTGCATTAAACGGCTGTACACCATTTCCGCTCAATATTCGCTGCGCCTTCGCTGTCCCTTGGAAAAGAGCACCGACAGACAATCCCTTCCAGAGAACCGTAAGTCCAAAGCCATATACAAACGGAGGGACGTCGCCATTACTGATATAGGTTTTGTCATATGCGTCTATTTTGCCGTCATTGTTCAAATCCTTGTACCGAATGTCACCTGCTTTTACGGTACCAAATTGGCTTGCAAACGGTCTAGGTGTTATCAACTGGTCTTCTGAAGAAAGCGCATTCCAACGATCCATGTCATCAATCTGAGCCTGCGTAAATAGACCTTCAGCTATATAACCCTTACCGCTCAATATTTTTTGTCCATACTGGTTCATCCATGAGTACTTCTGATCTGGCAAGTCTCCTTTGATCCACCTATCATTATTATAGGTGATATTTCCCCTATAATTGATTGACCAGTCCTTATTGATAACTTGATTGTATTCGATTGTTCCATCAAATCCTTTATTCTCTACAATACCGACATTTCCATAGGGTGACGCCATATTGTAGCCAATGAAGGAAGGAATAGAATTTTCTCTTTTCAACAAAATATTGGTACGTCGTTCCTTGAATAAGTCGAATATAATGGATAGCCTGTTTTCAAGCATTTTCAACTCAACACCTAAATCCTGTTTCCGGGATGTTTCCCACGTAAGATCCACGGCATTGTTGATAACTTCGTAGCCACCATATTTAGTACCATTCGTTCCAAATATGTATCCATACGAACTATTAGAACTGATCTGATCTAAATACATGAAACGCCTATCCGAAACATTGCTGTTCCCTATCTTACCGTCCGTATATCTGATTTTAAAGAAGGAAATGGTTTTAGAAATAGGATCCCAGAATTTTTCATTGGAAACGACCCAACCTACGCCGAATGCAGGAAATGTGCCATATCTTTTCTTGGGAGAGAAGTTCTCCGAACCTGTATAACCAATATTAAATTCTGCAAAATAGCGGTCTTCAAATGAATAGGTTGCACGTCCAGCATAGCTCCTCATTCTGTACGGAATGGAATTTTCCAATGTGCTTTGGGGATATTCAAGCCTTTGCTGCTGGTTGAAAAGCAACAAACCTCCAAATCTATGCTTACCAAATGTCCTATCATAGTTAAATGAAGCTTCCAGATATGTTTTCTTGTTACCTGCAGTCGACTGGCTGTAGGACAATACATCTGAACCAGTGTATGTTTTGGTCAATATAGGATAACCATCCATATCATAAGGAACACTTAAGTCCGTCAGATACCAAGTCGATTCCCTACGACTTTGCGTAAGATTTACCTCATTATATACGTCATAAGCAAACATTGCGGAAAAGTTCAATCCTTGTGTTAATGCAGACAAATTCTGGGTAATCCTCAAATTGGAATAAACTTGGTTCTTACTCACGTTGTTATATCCTCGTCTTGTAGCATCTGCATAAGGATTTCGGAATCCTCCGTTCGGGTTGATGCCGGGCACATAAGCCTCACCATTTACATAGAACATTTTCGGATAGTCAACAGGAGAAATAGACATAGCCGAACCATATACATCATGTGAAGATATAGCAGGATAATTTCCTTCTCCCAGATAGCCTTGAGCGCCTATCTCTACTTTCGTAGTAGGCGTCGCATTGATAGACAAATTGGTTGTAAAATTGTAACGACTATATTGCATCTTCGTATTGTATGTCGTTATAGTCTTATCCCTTGCCATCAAAGAACCCTCATTATAATAGCTCACAGAAGCATAGTAGGTCGCCTTTTCACTGCCACCGCGAACATTGACATTCGCACGTCTATTGTATGCCCAATTATTAAAAGTTTCCTTGAGCCAATCTACATTAGGATACAAATATGGATCTTTACCCAGTTTTGTATTTTCGATATAAGCATCCGCATACTTTGGAGATAATCCGTCATTGCGCAAAGCCTCATTTGCAGCGGTCATATAACCAATTCCATCCGTCAAGTCCACTTTTTTGGTAAAACGTGTAATCGACTCATAATAGTCCGTGTTGATAGTTGCCTTTCCAATTCTTCCCGGCTTGGTTTTTATAATGATGACGCCATTGGCACCACGTACACCATAAACGGCGGTAGCGGAGGCATCTTTCAATATAGTAAGAGACTCGACATCTTCAGGATCGATATCATTAAAAGCACGTTCTACACCATCTACCAAGATTAATGGCGTAGAAGTATTAGGCGTAGCAATACCCCTGATCCAAATATCCGCAGAATTTTTACCTGGCTCACCTGAACGTTGAACCGATATAACACCAGCTATACGCCCCGCCAATGTAGCAGTAAGATTGGATGATGGTATCTTAATATCACTCATTTTTAAGGACGATTGAGCTCCGATATTGCTTATCTTACGCTGAGTACCGTAAGCTACAACGACCGTTTCGTTCAATTCGTTCTCTTTTTCGGTAAGAGCAGCGTCATATACGTTATCCGTACTATTTACCTTGATTTCTAAGTCATTATATCCTATATAGGCTACTTTTAGTACACATTCCTTCAGGTTGGTACGCAATTGATAGAAACCTTCCTTATCTGTTTCAATACCAATAGATGTACCCTCAATGGTCACACTTGCACCCAAGATTGGTTTCTGTGTCTTTGCATCGATTACAGTTCCTCTCAATGCTCTTAAAGTGGAGGATGGTACGTTAGTCTTGGTGGCGGGGTTATCTTTTAAAATATTGATGTGCAGACCTTCTACTCTATAAGTCATTCCCAATGGTGACAGGAGAGAAGTCAGTACCTTTCGCACGGTCTCATTATGCACATCCAATGATACTTTACTAGCAGCATCGATATCTTTTGAATAGATAAATAGATAGTCTGTCTGTGACTCTATTTGTCTCAATGCTTCTTTAAGTGGTGTATCATGCACGTTGATAGTGACTTTAGACTGTGCATAGCCATTAGTTACATATAGGCAAATCAGTATCAAACAGATTCCCTTTATCAGAGGTCCAAGTCTCGTTCTTCCTGCTTTTTCGTTGGCTGATGAGGAGGAATATAATTTTGTCATTTTGCTCATGTATGGTTTCTTATTTATAGTAATCCAATAACAAAAAAGTTTTCTGGTATTGCAAGGAAGGCACTATACTAGCATCATCCTAGCCTTGGCATATGTTATATGCCAATTGGTATTGCATGCATCGTTATATTTTTGGGGTTAGTTTAGAATAGTATATTCCTTATTGTTAGTGTTATGTTTATATTTTAGTCCATAGCTTTCTGCAAGAACCTTGAGAGCATAGTCCAAGCCGTCATTGATCCTGAACTTTCCGCTCAGTCGTAAATTTTGGACTCCCAGATGTTCAATCGTTATTTTTTCTCCAAATGAGGCTTCGAGACGTTTCAATACTTCCGTTATCGGCTCGTTATCGAAACAAATCAAACCTTCCATCCATTTGTACTCGTCAGGATCACTCACAGTGGAAACGCTTAGTACACCATCCTTCAATTCTGATTTTTGTAACGGTACTAGATGAACGGTATGCCCGTTTTGAGTCTGCACACTCACTTTTCCTTCCAGCAATGCCGTTACGAATCCCGGTCTGGAGGTGTAAGAATTGACATTAAAGGTCGTTCCGGTAACTGTGATGTTTCCTTTTGGTGTGTAAACGATAAACGGGTGCTGCTTGTCTTTTGATACTTGGAAATATCCCTCCCCATCCAAATAAACGTCTCGGGTTTTGCCATTAAAATCAGTAGGATATTTAAATACAGAACCAGCGTTAAGCCATACGACGGAACTATCCGGAAGAGTATATTGTTTCCGTTCCCCAGATGGTACACTTATCTGAATGAATGACTGGAATTGGTCGTTGGATGCGACAGCGGAGCCGCTGTCCTGTTTTTTGTATTGAAAAAATCCGACTACACCTATAACACAGAAAAGTATAGCAGCTACTGCAATCTTATAGTTCCACCTACGTAGAAGAGGGACGACTTTTGAATGTTCGTTCTCCGGTATCTCCGCACCGACAACATCTTCTGCTTGAGCAACCCTCTCCTTAAATATTTCAAAGGCTTTGTCCTCGTCGTATAGATGTGATTCTTTTTCCTTGATATCCCAGGACCACATATCCAGTTGTTGCCTGAAATAGGTCTTGTTGTCAGGTGATGAGCTTACCCAATCCATCAATTCCTGAATAGAATCCTGATCGAGTTTTCGGGTTAGGAATGCGGCAATTAATTCGTCAATATGTGTATTCTGGTTTTCGATTTTACTATGTCTTTTATCTAAGACAGTAAAACACAACGAGCGGGTAGTTAAAAGTTAAAAAAAATAAAATAGCCATATATTTACCCAACCGATGCCTCAATAGTCGCAATGCCTGCTTTATATGATATTTTACGGTATTAACGGATATGCCGAGTTCTTCGGATATGTCCTTATAATTTTTGTTTTCAAAACGGCTTTTTTCAAACACAGCTTTACATTCGGAAGAAAGAAAACTAATCGCCTCTTTTATTTTGGAGTCCAATTCTTTCTCCAGCAGTCCATCCAGCATTTCGTCCTTTGATGTCGCATACCCTACATGCTCTTCGATACCACCATCATGGTTTACCAAGTAAGATACAGGCACTTCATGCCTCACTCGAGATAACGATAGATGATTGATACATCTGTTGCGGACGGATGTGATAAGGTAGCCTAACAGGGAGGTTTCTATTTTTAGGTTGTCCCTTATCTCCCACAAATGAAAAATAATGTCACCAACTATGATTTCCGCTTGGTAGCGGTCTTTTAAATATTCGTTTGCCGTATGGCATAGGCTTACGTAATAAGTGTCGTAAAGGTATTTGTATGCCCTTTCCGACCCTTCTCTCAATTGATTGATTATTAATTCTTCTTTAATATCCATCTTCTTCAGATTCAGTAAATGGAATAATAAACATAACGGATTGCTCTGTCAGTCGATATCCTATGTAAGCTTAACACGATATAATGAAGGATAATATTGGTCAGTTCAAGATAATCGTTGTTTTTATTTCTATAAGTCCCCCTAATAGCAAAACGGAGTTTCCGTGTTCCGATACCCTCTAATTGGATTACGAACAGTATCCAATTAACTCATACAAACAGACTGCTTCAGGAAGAGATACACAATGTGGATTTTTTCACAAAAACATTTATTTAAGTTTTATCATCTTTTATGGCTTAGAGTTTTTTTAGGTCACTCTCACGCAAAAACGTTATAGCGCAAGATTAACAAAAAACTAACAGTCTTTAGTATGTATGTTTATATATTTTATTTTACAATATATAAAACACTTATTTAAAGTAAAATATAACTATAATTCGCGTTTAATAAGAGTTTAGGAGAAAACTTAAAAACAGCACTCGCCCATTTTAGGGAAACCGTTCACTATCAATCATTCTGTATATTTTTTATGCAAAAAAATACTGCTCCTCACGCATTTTCCAATGTCGCTAGTGCAATATTCTTATAATTCGTAAACTAATTGTACATTGTGTTAAATTTCATATTATGGCACGTCGTGGTACTTTAGCTAATTTGAGTAACGAGGAATTGATAGAGCTTCAAGTGATTTTACGCAGCACCAAAGTAGCATCTCGTCTTAAAGAACGTGCGGGCATCATCCTGGATTGGCATGAAGGCAAAAGTTACGATGAAAGCCAGTTATTGCGCAAAGTAAGTCGCAGAGTTATAGCCAAATGGCGTAGTCGGTTTGGCGCCCAGCGGCTTCAGGGCCTATCGGATGCTTATCGCAGCGGCAAACCTGTCGTTATCACAGAAGCACAAAAGAACAAAGTGATCCATTTAGCGTGTAGCAAGCCCGAAAAAGGGTATAGCAACTGGAGTCAGCAGCGCATAGGCAAGAAAGTGGGCATCAGTGCAAGTAAAGTGAATAAAATATTAAAAGACCATGATTTAAGACCCCATAAAGTAGAATACTGGTGTGGGAAAAGCACGGATCCTGAATTTGAAACCAAAATGCTGAATATAGTTGGACTATATCTCCATCCTCCTGAAAACGCATTAGTGCTTTGCGTGGATGAGAAAACACAAATACAGGCACTCGACAGATCTCAACCGGAACTGCCTTTAAGGTCCGGCAATCCCAAAAGATTAACGGCAACCTATAAAAGAAACGGAGTAGTCAACTTAATTGCCTCCTTGTCGGTACACAAAGGAGAAGTAGTGGCACAAACAATGGACAGCAATAATGCCGATAATTTCCTAAAGTTCCTCAAGAAACTGGCAGCACGCTATAGAGGAAAAATGCTGCATATTATAGCAGACAACCTCTCCGTCCATAAACATAAAAGTGTGAAACAATGGGTAGCCAAAAACAAGCAGGTGGAACTGCATCATACACCAACCTATTCTTCATGGCTCAATCAGGTGGAGATTTGGTTCAATATTCTGAGTAAAGATGTGTTAAAAGGCGCCGTATGGCATTCAAAAAAACAACTCGTTGACCAACTAATGGAATACATAAAAACATACAATGAAGAAAGAGCTAAACCATTCAGATGGACATACAATCCTTAATAGTCTATCAACTTAGAGAATAATACACTAGGTCTATTTTTTTCATTTGCATTAGAACCTTGAACACTCGTTCCCGTTTTTCCAGTTGACTGAGTAGTGCTGCAATCTGTACGGGAGCAATCTGCCATGAAACGCCAAATTGGTCTGTACACCAACCGCACATGCTTTCTTTTCCATTTTCGGTAATGGTATTCCAATAGTAATCGATTTCTTCTTGATTGTTGCAATGAATTATGAAGGACACCCCTTCGTTAAACGTGAATGGCTGCGAAATCCCGCTGTCAATCGCCATGAAGACGTTTTCTCCAATATAAAACTTGGCGTGTACAACTTTTGCATCAACAGAGACCTGCCCTTCCTGATAATGTATGATGACGGCTTCTTTTGCAGGAGGCATCATTTTTTGGTAAAAATTCATCGCATCTTCCGCCTTACCCTGATTCGCTCCGCAGAACATCAAAAAAGGAATCACGCGTTTTCCGACTGCGTCTATTTCCCCAAAAGTCAATTGCCACGAAACACCATATTTATCCTCCAACCAACCATACAAAGGACTCCATTCGTATTTGTCCAATGGCATCAAAACTTTCCCCCCATCTATGAGTTTGTCCCAAATCGTATGAAGTTCATCCTCATTTTCAACCGTCGTATAGAATGAAGCGGAAGGATTTGAACGAAACTGATTGCCGCCGTTGAGCGTTGTGAGTGAAGTACCGTCAATATGAAAACTAGTGACGACTTCATTTTGTGTATCAATATGTGAATTGGGGAAAATCGAACAATAAAAGGAAGCAACTTCCTGTCCGTTGTTGTCACACCATATGCAGGTGGAAATGTGATTTTGCATAAATCAGTTTTTACGTTCTACATAATCTTTGAAACTGTCCAATATAGCCTGCCAGCCTTGCTGCTGCATGGTTTCCGGGTTTGTTGTTTCCGGTTCGAAGGATTCCTCAACATGCGTCAGTCCGTCTTTTTCGGAAAACAGAACTTCGACTTTTCGACCATCATCAATCAGATAAACTAGTTTACTTTCCGGTTCTATTTCTTCGAAATGTCCACTGAAATCAAAGGAAAAGGAATCGTCTTTAGCTGCCATTGTATAAGAAAACAAACCACCGACTATAAATTCGTTTTCCGCCTTCGGACAATGCCAGTCAGGAGAAGCCTGATTCCATTGTTGAATGTCACTCGGAGTGTTAAATTTTTTCCATACTTCTGCTATCGGTGCGTTAACCGTCGTATTTACATGAATCATTGTGCATCATTTTAAAGAAAAAAACATGGTTTTAATATTGAAAGAAACTCTTTCTTCCAATATTAAAACACATCTCATACTATTGCTTGACTTCCGTGAAGTTAATCATCCACAAAACGCCAAATTTGTCCTTGAATGAACCGAAATAATCACCCCAAAACATATCCGCCATTGGCATCTCGACCGCACCTCCTGCAGAAAGACCGTTGAACAAACGGTCAGCCTCTTCCCTATTTTCGGCAGAGATACTGATGTAATTGCTGTTGCCTTGATGCAACTGATGTCCCTGCGATTTCATGCAGTCGGAAGCCATCAATACCTGTCCGTTTCCGAAAGGTAGCGAGACATGCATCACATAATCTTTTTCATCTTCCGCAATAGGTGGCATACCTGGCATCGGAGGCATATCTTTCATCAAGTGCATCGTCAATTCCCCTCCAAAAACGGATTGGTAAAACTGAAATGCTTCCTTGGCATTCCCTTCGAAATTCAAATAGGGATTTACTTGTAACATACATTTTAATTTTAATGGTTTGCAAATCGTTTTTTAAAAATAAGTATACTATGCGAACATCCATTCTTTTTTGTCGTTATTTTTTCATTAAGAAAAACAGCAATTTTGGTAATGGCCAATCAGCCAATATGGGTAACTATTCAAAATTTGTTCAGATTTGTATTACATTTTTGCCACAAATACCGTATCAGTTTAAATTATAAATTTGGGAGGAAGTTTCCATAGACCTAGAAAAATATAGCAATCCAAATAAACAGATGAAAATATTAATCATAGAAGACGAGAAGTCGCTGTCCAACAGCATTGCTGGCTATCTTTCGGATAGCCAGTATACGTGCGAAGTTGCATATGACTATAAGAAGGCTTTAGAAAAAGCATTGGACTATGACTATGATTGCATCCTATTGGATATTTCTTTACCTGACGGAAACGGACTGAACCTATTGAGAATATTGAAGGACTGCGAGAAAATGGACGGCGTCATTATAGTATCTGCAAAAAATTCCATCGAAGATAAAATCAAAGGACTCGAAATCGGTGCGGATGACTTCCTAACCAAACCTTTTCACCTTGCTGAGTTGAAGGCGCGTGTGGATGCGGTAGTCAGAAGAAAGTTTTTTGACGGAAAAAATACATTGCAGTTTGAGGAAATCATATTGGACTTACCTAGCAGAACAGCGAAAGCAAACAACACTATATTGGACTTAACACCCAAGGAATATGAGCTGCTTGCTTATTTTATCTCCAACAAAAATAAAGTCATCAGCAAAAGCGGGCTGGTCGAACATCTCTGGGGTGACGATATGGATATGGCGGACAACTATGATTTTCTATACACACATATCAAAAACCTACGGAAAAAATTGACGGCTGCTGACGCTGGCGACTATATCAAGTCGATATACGGCATGGGATATAGATTTTCAATTTAACTTTATAGTATGGCGACAAGGCTCATCTCAAAATATAATAGGTACAATCTATTGATGAATTTTCTCATTCTTTTTTTGGGAGGAATCTGTTTTGTCTTCATTATTCGATGGATATTGATTAGACAGCTTAACCAGGACCTAGAACAGGAAAAAGACGAAATAGAAGAATACATTGCACAAAACCATGCGCTTCCAAATCCAATGTCCTTTAAAGGACAAATAGTTTCATATGAAGAGGTGAATGCAACCTTTCGAAAAAAAATACAAAACGAATTTCGTTTTGTAAAGGACGGAGACAAAAAGCGAAACAAGTTTCGGATATTCCGGTCACTAAGATTTCCGGTCGAAATCAACGGAAAAATTTATAGTTGCAAAATATTGCGTTCACAAGCAGAAACTGATGATTTGATTCAGATTGTGCTGCTCTGCTCTTTTGGATTAGGTGCATTGTTATTCGTTATGATCTTTATCAGTAACCGTTTCTTGTTCAAAAAATTATGGTTGCCGTTCAACCGGACATTGTTACAATTACAACAATTCAAACTATCTAGTCAACAAAATTTTGTCAAGGAAAATACGAACATACAGGAATTTGACGAACTCAATGATGTTGCAGCGACCATGACCGAGCAGGCAAAAAAAGAATACAACGCGCTAAAGGATTTTACCGAAAATGCTTCCCACGAGATACAGACACCACTTGCCATCATCAAGACCAAATTGGAATTATTGATGCAATCCAATAATATCGGCCAGACGGAAAGTGAATATATTGAAAGTGCTTACGAAGCCAATATCCGCTTGTCCAAACTCAATCAGGCATTACTGTTGCTCACAAAAATAGAAAACAATCAATACTATAATAACGAGGATGTCTCTTTAATAAATATCACCGAGCACTTACTAGACCAATACCAAGAATTAGTTGAAGCAGGACATATCACACTAAAAAAAGATTTCGAGAAAGACATCACGGTCAAAATGAATAGTTCTCTGGCGGAGATTCTAGTTGGCAACCTGCTCCGAAATGCCATACGGCATAATGTGGACCATGGTTTCATTCATGTTGAAATAAAAGAAAGCTTATTCAGAATTTCGAATTCTGGGTCCACGATACAAGGCTCGACAGACAAGCTGTTTGACCGTTTTCAGAAAGAAAGTAGTTCCGGAAAATCTTTGGGGTTAGGGCTGGCGATTGTCATGAAGATTGTGCAGAATTATGGTTTTCATGTCCAATATACGCACGAGGATGGTTTACATTCTATTGAGCTGCGATTCTCCTAACTTTGCTAGCATATTTAACAGCGTCACAATATGCAATCATTTTACCAGTTACAAGCAACGACAGCATCCGGACTCTCTATTGATTTTAAGGATTTTCAGGGAAAAGTTGTCCTAATCATCAATACAGCCACAAAATGCGGATTCACGCCACAGTTTGATGGACTGGAAAAATTGTTTGTCCAATATAAAGACCAAGGATTGGTGATTCTGGGATTTCCATGCGACCAGTTTGGACACCAGAATCCGGAAAATGACACGGATATTGAATCCATTTGTAAAATAAATCACGGCGTTACTTTTCCATTAATGAAAAAATCGGACGTAAACGGCAGCAATACCAACCCAGTTTTTCAATATCTTAAAAAGGAACTGAAAGGTTTTTTGGGAGGAAGGATAAAATGGAATTTTTCCAAATTCCTGATTGACAAAAACGGTAAGCCATGTAAGCGCTACGCTCCTTTCGTCAAACCAGAAAAGCTAGAAAACGACATCCAAAAGTTATTGGGTGCGTAATTTTTCGCAATATTTTCCAACTGCCGAAAAAAAATTGCCAGCTTTTTCCAACCTTTTCCATTTCCCCTGCACATAACTACAGCATGCAGAAATCAAGTTGCGCCGAAGACAGGTATATCGACTGGGTGGAAGACGCAGCCAAAGGCAAACGTGAAGCTTTTGGTCGTCTCTACGAGCAGTTCTCGGCGGCGATGTACAATGTCTGCGTGCGGATGGTTAGCGAAAAGAATTTGGCGGAAGATATATTGCAGGAATCGTTCATCACGGCATTCAACAATATCCAATCGCTACGCGAACCAGTTAAGTTTGGCGGCTGGCTGAAGCAGATTACGGTGCGGAAATGCATCCAAAACACTTCGTCCAAATATCAGTTTTCAGAGCTGTCTGACCGCGAGGAATACCTGGCTTACGAAAAAGAGGAAAACTGGTGGGACGGACTTTCGATGAGCGACATACAGCGCGCCATCAAGGATTTGCCGGACGGTTGTCGGCAGATATTTAACCTGTACGCCGTCGAGGACTATTCACATAGGGACATTGCGGAACTGTTGCAGATTTCGGAAAGTACGAGCAAAAGCCAATATCATCGGGCAAAAGGCTTGCTCAGAAGTAAATTGTTAAACGTATTGAAAATCAATGGATAATTTTAAAAATTTCTTACAGGAAAACAAGCAGGAACTTGATTTCGAAAAACCGGACAGAAACATCTGGAACCGAATCGAGCCCGAAATCGAGCTACCGAAAGAAACCAAAAAGGTCATTCCGATAAGTCGCTGGATGGCTGCCGCAGCCTGCCTGTTGCTAGTGTTGGCTTCCACCTATTTTTTTGTAAATAAAAATAATAAATCGACAGACATTCCAACTATTGTCAAAAACAATACTCCTGTATCTATCGAACCAAAAAAAGACAGCAACATTGAATCGGACAGCAACAATATTCCGAATCAAATTACAACGAATCCATCCAAAATAAACACGGAAACATTTGCAAAAACAGATAAGAAAGCAGAACAGATTCCAAACAAACGAATAAAACCTAAAACAGCATCTGCCCAATACGTGATTGCAGACGTAGAAGTCGGAAATTTTTCACAGATTATAGAATACCAACGCCAATATATCAGCACGCTCCCCATCTATGGACAACAATCAAGTTATTTCAACGATTTCAGACAACAGTTGAAGCAAATGGATGCAGACGAAAAAGACGTGCGCAACGACATCAAAAACCATGGTATCAACAACAGTCGGATAGAACTATTAATCAATATATATCAACAAAAAATCATTTTACTCAAACAGCTAAGCCAGGAAATCGGTCGGGTAAACAAAAGCTATTATCAAAAACATTCCTTAAAAGACTCCGTAAAAACCGACAACCCACATTTCTTAAATCTCTAAACTATCCAATATGAAACGATATTTTGCAAGCACACTATGCAGTTGTTTTCTGCTGTGTTCCTATATCAACCATGCTCAAGTAGCCACTGCAACATCGACTACGACAGTCAATGGCAAAACAACGACAACAACCAGTACATCCGTTGGTGGACATGCATATTCTAGTTCCACAAACAATAGCGGGCAACCTTATGGTATTGCGTTTGGTGGAAGTTCGATTGATGATACTACCAATTGGAAATGGAGAGAGGTTACTAAAGACTTCAATATAAACGCAAATGCTCCTATATTCATTGAGTCTGCCTATCGCGGCATTGAAATCAAAACATGGGACCAACCAACTGTCCGTATAGTTGCAAAAGCCAGATACAAAGACGACAAAGATGCCAATGCGAGTTTTGATGATATTTTTGAAAAAGCTGGTGTGAAGGTAAAAAGTAGTGACGGTGCATTTGAAATATTGGGGGCAAGCAATAGCCAGCAATATAGATTAACTTATGATTTCGCATATTCGGGAGATAATGTCTCCAAAGGAATATCGGAAGCCGGTGCATTTGTATCTCCTGCAACCAATACCGTAGTCATTTCCAGTCCTAAATTTAACTATACGGAATCGGGTGACAGTGTAATTTTCAATAAAGACTCATCATCCACAAATTTGAGAATATTATTTAGGCAAAAAGAAAATGGACTTAAGTTGTTGGCTGAACAAGAGGCTAAAACAGAAAAGGCTATAGCTTTGAAAAAATTAACAAAATCGGAAAAAATAAAAGTTGAAAAAATAACTACATTATCAAAACAATTAGAAACACTATCGAAAAAATTGGCAGCATTAAGTATTGATAATGCGGAAAAAAATAGCGCAGAAATTACTAAGCTGAACAAAGAAATAGGGAAACTATCCAATCAAATTGCATTCACCACACTACAAAAAACAGACGGAACATTTAATTTTACTCCACTCGACAGCATTCGTGTTCGGAATGTTATAGTTCAACCAATAAACAGAAATATACAATTATCTGACAACAGTTTTTATGGTATTTCTCTCAACGAAAAATCATCACTTCAATGGACAATCTATATCCCTAAAAACCATAAAATATCCATTGACTCGAAATACGGAAACATTGTATTAGACAATGATTTGGACAACGTAAAGATTGTTTCAAAATACGGAAACACTGAAACTAAGAACGTCCAAAATCTAATCATACGGAACGAATACGGAAATGTTTATACTGGCAATGTAAAAGATGGAGATATTGAAGTTCGTAACGGAAAGCTTAAAATGCAAAACGTTGACAATTTGAAAATCAATTCAAAAAATACAAGTGTAGATTTGGATGAAGTCGGCAATATTAAAGTAGAAAGTTCCAATGACAATTACGATGTAAGCTCCATCCAAGACCTCAATGCAAACAAAAATTATGGAACCTTCCGATTGACAACTTTAAACGGGAAAATGGGTTTTAACGGAGTCAATGCAGACATTAAGATTCGCAATATTTCCCCTAAAGCGACCAATATAGAAATCACGAACAAGTTCGCGAAAATATCATTGCCCTTTGCGGATATTAAGAACTACAATATTGCTGTAAACGGAAACTTCAACAATTCTTTTGATGATTTCAACAAAGTTTCCAATAATACCAAAGGTTTCACAGCGACCAGCGGTAACGGAACAGACTTGACAACCAATATCAAATGTGACAATTGCCAGTTAGATTTTAAATAAGGTGTTATAAGTTGTAGGTTATAAGTAGTAAGTCATAGCACTCATAATTTATAACCTACAATTTACTACTTAAAACCATATTTTTCTTTCTCATTCTTGCCAATCGCCACATCTGTATAGATATCGACAGGACTATCAAGCCGCAACCAATATAAAATGTAGGATGTAAAACTTTGTTTTCATGAAACAAAATCATGGCGATGATTATACTATAAATCGGTTCTAGGTTAAAACTTAGGTTGACCGTAAAAGCCGAAACCTCACGTTGCGCCATCAACATAAAAGCATACATCAACACCGTACAGAAAAAAGCAAAAATGACAAGGTTAATCCAATCAATTTTGGTTGGAATCACAACCAGGTTGGGGTCGATGGTTTTGTATATCAACGCCATTATTCCGGAGAAAATAGCGGCTGTTAGGATCTGGTAAAAATTAATATCCCATATATCGTATTTGTCTATTAATTGTTCGTTCAGCAAAGTGAATAACGATGCTAAGAAAGCACCAATGACTCCAAGTAATATCCCATAGCGATACGTCGTATCAAAACTGAAAATCAACACAATCCCCAGCAATACCAACAAACTCAACAACAATTCATACTTGTCAAATTTATTTTTTTTGAATAATGGAGACAAGACAGATGTAAAAAATCCGGTCAGACAAAAACACACAACACCAATAGAAACATTGGAATGTTTAATACTTCCGTAAAAGAAAATCCAGTGCAAGGTGATGACCATTCCGGTCACTGCGATTCGCAAGATGTCCTTAAATTTATAGGAATGTTTTCTATTTAAAAACAACAATATAACACCTAACATGCCAGACGCAATCAACGTACGGTAAAACACCAATACGATTTGGTTGAGGTCTATCAACTTTCCGAAGATGCCCGTAAATCCAGCCAACAAGACTGCAATATGTAAATAAATATAAGCCCGCTTCATTATTCTGGTTGTCTAAATGATAGTTTAATTTTTTGTTTGGTATTTTCTTTGGAAACAAAACGTTGGTCGGCACGATAACCCACAATCCAGACTATATCTTCATCCGAACAAACAATCCAAATCTTTTGCTTGATTGGATTCGGAATTTTCAGGTCAATGAAAAATTTTGCGAGTTTCTTTTTTCCGTTCATGCCGCTCGGATAAAAACAGTCTCCTTCTCTCCAATGCCTTACCACCAAAGGAAAGTGAAGCTTTTCATAGTCCAATGAAACTGTATTTTTCACACCGACATCCGCTATATTATTAAACAAAATAGTACCATCTGGGAGTTCTATTTCATTGTCATTTTCATTCCAGACTATAACATCTTCAGATATTTTTCTGTTTTCGGAAATGATAAGAATATCCCTGTCTTTCCATACAGTATATGCTTCCGATTCTAACCTTGCACCAACTTGCGCATCTAGCAACTTCAATATTTCAGAAGTTTGGCTAGAGGAAAATCCGAAGTCCTTAAATAGCTCATATACTACAGTCGATAAGGCAGGCTGTTTTTGCAGTCTAGCAATATCCAACTGATAGTCCTGTTCGTTTTTTTGTAGAATTTCTTTTTTGAGCGATTCAATATAGTTGTTGTAGATTGTTTCCACATCCTTGAATCGTGCGATATTTTCCAATATATTGTTTTCAACTATCGGAAAGTGTTCTTTCAGTTCGGGAATGATGTTGTTTCGCAAAAAATTGCGCGTATATTTTTCATCCCTATTGGACGAATCCTCTATCCATTGTAGGTTTTGTGACAGCGCGAAAGCCACGATTTCATTACGTTTTGCAAACAACAATGGTCTGAAAATACCGTCTTTCACAGGTAAAATTCCATGCAATCCAGCAATACCGCATCCCCTGAAAAAATTCATCAATACAGTTTCTATATTGTCATTGGCATGATGTGCCACGAAAATAGGCAAAACATTTTCGCCTGTTTTATTTACTTCAGCTAATTGGCGAAACCATTTATATCTCAATATTCTAGCAGCTTCCTCAATACTAAGTTTATTTTCTTTGGCAAAACCTATTGTGTCAAAATCCTTACAAACTATATGCTTCCCAATCTTTTTAGAGAAATCCAGAACAAATTGCTCATCACGGTTACTCTCCTCGCCTCTCAGATGAAAATTACAATGTGCAATCGTAAAATTAAATCCAACATGCTGCAACACATACGCCAATACAACACTATCGACACCACCACTTACCGCAACTATCAGTTCCGTTTCGGATGGTATTAACGCAGCAAAATGCAATTGCCAATATTGTCTGAATGTCTGTAAAAATGGATGCTCCACCATATTTGTCTGAATAAAAATAGGTATGTCGGAGTGAATCCGGCATACCTACAAAAATATAACTAATTCCTTCTATTCTCCTTTTTTCAATTCCTTTGCCCAAGAGTCTTTCAGCGTAACCGTTCTATTGAAAACCAGTTTTTCCGATGAAGAATGTTTTCTGTCCAATACGAAATATCCTTTGCGTATGAACTGGAAATGATCATCATCTTTTGCGTCCAACAACGAAGGTTCTATGTAAGCGTCTGGGATAATGTCTAGGGAATGCAGGTTCAGATAGTCTTTAAACTCGCCGGGAGCATCATCCAGATTGGCTTCCGTAAACAAACGGTCATAGAGTCTCAGCTCCGCTTTTTTCGCATGTTCGATACTGACCCAATGTATAGTGCCCTTGACTTTTATATTGGCGTTCTCACCACCGCTCTTACTGTCTGGCAACAAGCTACAATTGACCTGCGTTATGTTGCCGTCAGCATCTTTTTCCACACTATCGCAGTTGACGATATAGGCACTTTTTAAGCGAACCATTTTACCCGGTGTCATTCGGAAATATTTGCTGGGAGCATCTTCCATGAAGTCTTCCCTCTCAATATAGATTTCTCGAGTAAATGGTATTTTTCGGAAAGTAAGCGTCTCAACTTCGGGATTGTTTTCTCCTTCCATCCATTCTGTTTTCCCTTCAGGAAAATCGGTAATAACAACCTTAATCGGGTCGAACACAACCATCCTTCTATCCGTAATCCTATTCAAATGTTCACGCGCACAAAATTCCAAAAGTCCAACATCAATCAAATTGTCCCTCTTAGCCACGCCAATACGGTTGCAGAATTCACGGATGCTCTCCGGTGTGAAACCGCGACGACGCAATGCACTGATAGTCGGCATACGAGGATCGTCCCAACCGTCCACAACACCATCATTGACAAGTTGCAACAACTTGCGTTTGCTCATCATGGTATAAGTCATGTTGAGACGTGCAAATTCATATTGATGGGATGGAAATATTTCCAAAGATTTGATAAACCAATCGTATAGTTCACGATGTGGAACAAACTCCAGTGTACAAACGGAATGCGTAATATCCTCGATACTATCACTCTGACCATGTGCAAAATCATACATAGGATAGATACACCATTTGTCACCAGTACGATGATGATGCGCGTGTTTGATGCGATACATCAGCGGGTCACGCATATGCATATTAATAGCAGCCATGTCGATTTTTGCACGCAAAACTTTTTCTCCGTCTTTGTATTTTCCGTCCCGCATTTCCTGGAACAAACGTAGATTTTCTTCTATGGTTCTATCACGATAAGGACTATTGGTGCCCGGAGTAGTAGGCGTTCCTTTGCCTGATGCTATTTCTTCAGCGGTGCTATCATCCACATAAGCCAGACCCTTCTTAATCAACGATACGGCAAAGTTGTACAGTTGTTCGAAATAGTCAGATGCATAATATTCGTTTTTCCATTGAAAACCCAACCATTGTACATCTTCCTTGATACTGTCCACGTATTCTACATCTTCCTTCACAGGATTGGTGTCGTCAAAACGAAGGTTGGTATAACCGCCATATTTCTCCGTCAATCCAAAATTGAGACAGATGCTCTTGGCATGTCCCATGTGCAGGTATCCATTTGGTTCTGGTGGAAATCGTGTGACGATTTCTTTGTATTTCCCACTTTTTAAATCTTCCTCTACAATCTCTTCTATGAAGTTGAGGGACTTTTCTTCCGCCATAATTTTGCTAACTATATATAACGGCGTAAGTTACAAAGAAATACGGGGATTGGGAAATTTGACAACAAGCAAGCACTAAGTTTTTATAAACGAGGCAGTTGAGATACTTTACATCCAAAACATTTTATAACCTACCATCGCCAAAAAAGAAACTGAAACAACTTGCCAATAAAAATTAATATATGCGAAAAACTTC
>JAATFC010000314.1 GCA_015655435.1 Chitinophagales bacterium
CAGAATACATATAGTCATTCCATGCAATCAGCAGGTTTTGCAACGACCATTCAGTAGGCCATGTAGCATGATAAACAAGATATTCCAATGAACGTTTTGCCATATTGTATTCGGCATCGGACGCATAGTGTGACAATTGGTTTATGAGTGCATCCGCTTCATACGGAGTTCGTTCTCTGTCTCCGTCAACATAAAAACCCGTAAAGCTTGTGGCTTTCATCGTGTATTTGCATATATCCCAAATCTTGTTCAATACAGTATCCGAACTTTCAAATTCCGTGGCCGTATCATTAAATACATAATTTACCGCATACCGTTGCGCATTTCCCACTTCAATATTAGGATTGCTCTTTTCAATTTCAATGTATCTAAACGGCAATACCTCGCCAATATAGGTAGGCATGCGTATCGCTCTTGGACCCGTATTAAGGCGGCTCGGTTTGAATATCGGATGATACTGGTGCTTGCCTTTTTGCAAAGGAATTTCCAACAGTTGATAGCGTATAGTTCCTCTGGGTTTTCTATCCACATATCCATTCTTATCAATAGCCTCGCCGACATGAATGCGTAAAGTATCACGGTCATTAGTACTATTCACATCTAAAACCAATTGCCCAAACGCGTCTTTCCCAAAATCATAAAAATCGTTTCCGCTACTTAATAGTTTTTTATTGAAAGGTTGTTGCGCTGTTTTTACTAAAGGTGTATAGGGAACCTGATAAGGTTTTAGAATACTGTCGGTTACAAATGCTGAAGCTTTTGAATAAGTGGAAAGCTCTCCATTGTTGCCCCATATTTTTACTTTCCAATAATAGACAGTATTGGGTTTTAATTCTTTTCCAGCATATTCAACTCCTAATTGTTTATTTGATGCGATCTTACCGGAATTCCACACATCGCCTATATTGGACTCCAATTTTTGAGCAGAAGAGGCTATCAATATTTCATAAGCCGTTTGGTAAGCATTTTTTTTATCGCTGTTGACAATCCACGAAAACCACGGTTTTGCATTTGCAATACGAGCAATTTGATACCTGTCTTTTTCTTTCGCAACTTGTTCCAGATTTTTGTTTACCTCAAAACCATTTTGCCATACTTTATCCGCATTCAATATCAAATCCACACGCAAGTCGGTCGGAGTAAATTTCTTTTGCGCATGGACATTCGTAAATAAAAATAATGCGACAAGTAAATAAAAAATATGAAATATGCTTTTATAAAATCTCATTCTTTCTTTTTAAAAAGTAGTAAGTCTGTTATAAGCGAATATAAACACTCCTAATCGTCCAATAATACGATTAACAATTGGTTTAATATTTTTGGTAAATCACGGCATAGGATTTAATCTTTCCCATCGTACATGCCAAGTCTTTGTATTGAATCCAGGATTCAATATTTTGTTTGCATCATAACCTGCGCACATCAATGCAATAGCAGAAAGCAGTCCACCATTGCCCGGAAGGTAAATCGTCAATTCATTGTTCTGGTAATTGTTTCCGTTTGACAGATAAGTGTTTTTTTGAGCATTCCTCATCAACATATCGACGGCTTCATCTTTCAAATTAAGCCGTGTTGCCGTCATCGCCATCAGCGGATAATCCCATCCCCAAGTCGATTCCCAATGCCAGACTTTATTGATAGTATCAAAAGTGCGGTGCATAATGGTTGTATCTACATAATCAGATGCGGGAAACGTTGCCAAAGCCGCCAATACAGAAGGATGGTCCGTTGTATAACGGCTTTTGTCACTATAACTATCTGTCGCATTTGCAGCAGCCAAGTATAGTCCATCTTTCTGTGGTAATGGTGCTAAATTGTGGATAACATCGTCCCATTTTTTATTGGGAGACAGACCACTTCTTACTCGCCATTCCTGTGCAACCTTTAAAGCCCAACTCCAATAAGCCAATTCATAAGGAGGATTATAGGTTTCTAATGGATTAAAACATTCCTGTGCAGGAATCAATCCTTTTCCTAGATTATAGTGATGTGTGGTAGAATCATATACCGCAAATGATGCCATAAAATCCGCCGTTTCAAAGACCAGCTTTTTGTATTTATCAGAAATGGAATGTTTATTGGGCATTGTCCTATACAATAACTCAGCGAGATAAATAAAATGGGGTTGCTGCCATATCAGAAAATTTCCCACGGAAGCTGGTGATTCATCTCCTTGAGGATCGGTCATTTTTTGCCAACGTACACCATCAAAACCTTGCCGTTGTGCAATGGCTTTTGCTTTGTCGGCAACCGTAATAAACCAGTCAAAACTTTTTTGTAACAATTCTGGTCGTCCCCACAATGCAAAGTGTGCTGCGTGCCACCAA
>JAATFC010000030.1 GCA_015655435.1 Chitinophagales bacterium
AAAAATCGTTCCCGATTGCGGTATCAGTTCGGACATTATTGCAGGTTTCTGTACCGAAACGGAAGAAGACCACCAAGACACGCTGAGCTTGATGGAATACAGCCAATACGATATGAGCTATATGTTTTTCTACAGCGAACGCCCCGGCACGTTGGCGGAAAGACGTTATGACGACGACATTCCCGAAGAAACCAAAAAAAGGCGTGTGGCGGAAATCGTCGAACTTCAAAACAGATTGTCTCTGGAAAGCAATAATCGCGACTTAGGCAAAACCTTCGAAGTACTAATCGCAGGCGAAAGCAAAAAAAACGACCAGGAATGGAAAGGTCACAGCTCCCAATACAAAACCATCGTATTTCCCAAAAACAATGACAGTTCACTCAAGCCCGGCAGCTATTGCCAAGTAAAAGTGACAAGCTGTACGCAAGCGACCTTATTGGGAGAAATTGTATAAAACCGATACTATGATTGCCGTTGTAAAAAATAACATGAGTGCGTTGCAGCAGGTCTGCAAAGATTTGGCGGTAAGCCAACTGTACCTTTTTGGTAGTGCGGCTCGCGGCAACGATTACAACGATTCCAGTGATATTGATTTTCTTTTTCGTTTTGAAAATAAAGTTGAAAAATTAGAATTGGACAAAAAACCGGACTATCTTGAATTGCTTTTCCGCTTGGAAAACGTTCTTCAGCGAAAAGTGGATTTAGTCTGGATTGACGGTGTTACCAATCCCTATTTTATCCAATCCATCAAAAAAGACCTTACCCCAATATATGGAGCTTGAAGTATTAAAATATTTACATGACATATTGGAAAGTATTGAAAAACTTATACTTTATTCAGCCCAAATAGACAAAATTGGGCATATTGAAGAAAGTACAATGCTCAAAGATGCAATAGAAAGAAGATTAAGCATTATTGGAGAAGCATTATATCAAGCCAATAAAATAAACAAGGATATTCCTATCAGCAATAAAAATAAAATCATTGCATTGAGGCATATTATTGTGTATGATTATGACAAGGTAAATCCAGCGGGGCTTTACATCATTTTAAAAGAGCATATTGGATTATTGCATAACGAAGTCAAAAACATTTTAGATCAATTTCCACCAATGGAAAACATTAAGTTAGATATTTAAATGGCAGATATACAATCCATAAAAAACAGATTTGGCATCATCGGCAATGCACAGGCACTCAACCACGCGTTGGATGTCGCCGTGCAAGTGGCAACTACTGACCTGACCGTATTAATTGTCGGTGAGAGCGGTGTTGGTAAAGAAGCTTTTTCTCAGATTATCCATTCGCTTTCTTCCCGAAAACACAACCCATTCATCGCTGTCAACTGTGGCGCGATTCCGGAGGGAACGATTGATTCCGAATTGTTCGGACATGAGAAAGGTTCGTTCACTGGAGCGGTCGATGCGCGCAAAGGATATTTTGAGACCGTTAACGGCGGTACGATATTTTTGGATGAAATAGGCGAAATGCCTTTGGGTACGCAAGCGCGTTTGTTGCGTGTATTGGAAACCGGCGAATTTATCCGTGTCGGCAGCTCCAAAGTCCAGAAAACGGATGTCCGCGTCATCGCAGCGACCAATAGGGATCTGTACGATTTTACGCAGGTTGGCAAGTTCCGCCAGGATTTATATTACCGCTTAAGCACCGTTCCCATTCGTGTCCCTTCATTACGTGACCGCAAAGAGGACATTCCGTTATTGTTCAGAAAATTTGTCGTGGATTTTTCCGAACGCTACAATACAACGCCTGTTCAGTTGGACGAAAACGCCAGAAACTGGTTGGTCAACTATCCGTGGCCGGGAAACGTACGTGAACTGAAAAACGTTGCGGAACAGATTTCCGTATTGAGCAAAAAGAAAGAAATCGACATCGAATCCATACAGCATTTTCTTCCATATAAACAGGTTTCCAATCTTCCGGCGGTCACGCACAGTCCACAGTCCAATAACGGTTCTGATTTTGCCAACGAAAGAGAGATTTTGTACAAATTGTTTTTTGACATGAAAAAAGATGTCAACGAACTCAAGAAGATGTTTCTGGAAGTATTGAAAAATCCGGCCATCGCGGAGCACCCTTCCTATTCCGACCAGCCGATTTTTAACGAAGTGGACAAAAACTACAACTACGAAGGGGGCAAAGCACTACCTTCGAGCACGTATATCCCGACAGTGGAAACGCCTCGTTACGACAACGGTTTTGTACAAAACGAAGTGCCTCGGCCCGTTGTAATAGCTCCGCAGCAAAATGGTTTTCAGGAACACGAGGAAGTAGAGGAAACGCTCAATATCATCGACAAGGAAAAGGAACTCATCACAAAAGCACTGAAAAAACACAGAGGCAAACGCAAAGATGCAGCAACCGACCTCGGCATTAGCGAAAGAACATTATATCGCAAACTCAAAGAATACGACATCAATGACTAGTAAAAAACATTCTTATTGGACAGTGAAAGTATTGGCAATATTGGCTTTGGTCATTATTGGCACTACTTCATGCGGAGTCTATTCTTTCCGAAATACCAGCATACCGTCCAATGTAAAAACGGTGCACGTCAACTTGTTTGGCAATAAGGCACGCTATGTCAATGCGACCTTGGCGCCCAATCTTACGGACGCGGTCGTCCAGTTAATCAATAATCAGACAAAACTGACCTTGAACGACGACAACAATGCACATTATGTGTTGAGCGGGGAGGTAACCGGATATGACGTTTCGACCTCGGGTATTGGTTCTGGTGTCAACGGCTCGACATCTGCGGCAAGCATGAACCGATTGACGGTCAATTTTCATTTAGTCTGGATTGACAATACAAAAGACGGCAAAAAGAAAGAATTTAACGTAAGTCAGAACTTTGATTTTTCTTCCAATCTATCTTTGGACCAGGCAGAACTTTCTTTAAAAAGTGATATTCTGAAAAACGTGAGTGAAGCAATTTTCAACGATGTCTTTGCCAACTGGTAAGTTTTCGTATTTTCACTCTTGATTGACAAACCTATTTAAGCACAGCCTTCACGGAGACTTTAATGGACAATATGCTAGACGGAGCAAGAACAACAGAAAATAACATTGTCAGTTGGATTACTGGCAAATCGGATTTGCAGCAGGTTTCCCTACAGGAATTGAAGGACATCACGCATCAATATCCCTATTTCACTTTGGCGCAGTTGTTATTGACAGTCAAGATGAAAAAGGAAAACGATCCCGAATATCAGCATCAGTTGCAGAAAACCGCACTCAATTTCCAAAATCCGCAGTGGTTGCATTTCCAATTGGAATCGTTGGAACTGTCCTTGCGGGAAAATGAATCCAAAACGGAAGAACCAGTAGCTACAGCCGAAGATATATTGGACGAGCCGAAAGCATCCACGAAACTTTCCGAAAACCTCTGGGAAGAAACGCAGGCGGAATCGGCAAATGAAGCAGAGATTGAAGAAGTCTCCTCCGATTTTGTTGATGAAAAAAGCACAGAGCAGCCGGAAACAATTGAAGAAGAGTTACCAATAGCGGAGTCTTTTCACGAAGAAGAAACGGTCGCCGAGCCCGTTGTTTCATCCAATATAGCGGAAGAAGCAATTGAGGAAAAAAACTCCGAACCGGAAACACCAACAGAAGAAGGTAATTCAGAAGATATTTCTGAAAATAATTCCGAGGAAGAGCACATTTCCACGGAAAACAATGAAGAAGAAGAAATAATAGCAGAAGCTCCTATTGAAGAATCCATATTGGAAACCGACAACCAGGAACATTTGCCCAATATAGAAGACGAATCCAATACGGTTGAACATTTCCATTTGGAAATAGCGGAACCATTGGCAGAGGAAAAAGTCGAGGGTGAAAATACAGAACCCGAGACATCAACGAAATCTGAACCTTCCAATGATTTTGCTGAAAACATATCGCAAGAAGAACCAATAGTCGTGAAAGATATCGAGCTCGAACCAACGGAGGAAACACCAATCGAAGAGCCTATTTTGGTTGCAGAAAACCACGAGCCACCTTCCAATGCAGAACAATCCAATCCAACCGAGGAAAGTCCAACAGATACTGTAGAAGAAAAATCTTTGGAAAGCGATAACGAATCCAATAAAGATGACGATGCTACGTCTTCTCGCTTATCGTCCATGTTGGAAGCGCAAGCCATTGCCTTCAAAACAGTGGATGTCTCCAACAAATCTTTGGACTACGACAATCCGGTATTGTTGCCGACCAAGGACTATTTTGCATCTATCGGGATTACGACCGACAACACGCTAAATACCGATTTTGGTCAGAAAGTCAAGCGTTTCTCCGATTGGTTGAAACAGATGAAACGTGTCGGAACCAACCAGATAGAAAAACAAGTCGACCCCAACGAGGACAAAATCATCATGCAAAAAGCAGACGATTCCAACAAATCATCCAGCATATTGACCGAAACGATGGTTGAGGTATTGGTACAACAGGGCAAAAAACAGGAAGCAATCGACATTCTCGGAAAATTAAGTTTGTTAAAACCGGAGAAATCATCTTATTTTGCATCCTTGATTAATAATTTAAAAAGCAACAATTAGCATACAATGGCACTTTTGTTTTTGATAATCGTGATTTTGATTAGTGTGGTATTGGGTTTCATTGTTTTGATTCAGAACCCGAAAGGTGGCGGATTGTCCGGTAATATCGGCGGTATTGGCAACCAGTTTATGGGCGTAAAACAGACCAATGACGTATTGGAAAAAGGTACATGGATTTTTGCAGGTGCATTGGGTCTTTTGTGCTTGATTTCCATTGTTTTTCTAAGAGGTTCGGGAAGCACTAACAGCAATTCTATTTTGAAAAACCTGAACACTAACGGTGCTCCGGCTGCCAACCAACAGCAAGCTCCGGCACAAGGACAACAACCAGCTCCAGCTACACAGCCAGCGAAGTAATTATTTAAACTTTTTATATTTTTTCTAAACCCTGACTTTATGCCAGGGTTTTTTGTTGTTAACTTTGAATCTCAAAAGGTTGGTTTCTTTTTTCTATAAAGTGTTCTCTCTTTTATCAAAACCTACAGATATTGAATAAAATAAAGATGAATCACACAACAACTTTCTGTTAACGCCAAATGACAATTGAAAAACAAAAAATATTCAGATGAAAAAAATATTAGCCACGATACTTATACTCTTGATATTGGTCGGAGCAATTGGATACGCAATGTTGGGGCTTAACTCCACCAAGTTCGAGGCACCACACAAATACGTTTTCATTTCCAATAAATCCAATGCAAAAGACACTATCATCAGCCAGCTCTCCGGAGCAGAAGGCATCAAAAACATTGGGCTCTTCAGTTTCCTTACGGACAGGTTACACGTCTGGGACAGGGTCAAATCGGGAAGATTTGAAATCAAAAAAGGTGCAAGCCTGAAAAGCATCATCATGATGTTCCGTCGCAACGACCAGGCTCCTGCCAAACTCATCATCAACAAACTCAGAACCAGGGCTGACCTTGCAGGATTGATAGGACGACAGTTCAAGATAGACTCATTGACCGCTTTGAATTATTTGGATAATAATGACTCCTTAAAATTCTTGGGCGTTGACACCAATACCGTCATGTCGTTGGCAATTCCAGATACTTATTTGTTGAACTGGAATAGCTCAATGCGTGCAATCATGGAACGTCTGCAAGACTATCAGAAAGATTTTTGGGCAAGCGACAACCGTACTGCAAAGGCAACCAAATTAGGATTGACACCTTTGCAGGTCTATATTTTTGCATCCATAGTAGAAGAAGAAACCAATACCAACGCAGAAAAAGGCAATATCGCAAGCGTGTACTACAACCGATATAAAGGAGATATGGCACTAGGAGCTGACCCGACTATACGTTTTGCATTAAATGACTTTACTATCAAACGTGTACTGTCAGGACACCTACAAGTACAGTCGCCTTACAATACCTACAAAAACAAAGGCCTGCCTCCAGGACCAATATGCACTCCGTCCAAAAAAACAATCGATGCGGTATTGAACCAGCCAACAACCAAATACTTATTCTTTGTTGCAAAAAGTGATTTTAGCGGTACACATGAGTTCAGCGAGACATTCCAGCAGCACGTCACATACGCTAACCAATATAGAGAAGCTTTAGACAAAAGAATGGCTGCCAAGGACTCCGCTCAAAAACAATAAGACAAAATAACAAAACCATAGTTGACCAAATTAGAACGGCTGATACTCAATAGCCCTCCTATCAACTTCATTAGGGCTTGTTGCAGGAGAATTGTACTTCCTGGATTCGAAGGATTTAACCTTTACGAAGTGTATCGACAATTGTGGAACACTATCAAGAAAGATGGACTTTCGTTAAGGTCCGCATCCATGTCGTTTAATATCATATTGGCAATCCCGGCGATATTTTTGTTTATCTGTTCGTTGCTGCCTTACTTGCCGATATCAAAAGATTTTTTCAGTGCCTTGGAATCATTGGTCTACGACATCACGCCCGACCACAATACCAGAAGGATATTGAGCAGATTCCTCAACGATATTTTCATCAAGCAGAAAAACGGGTTGCTTTCTCTGGGTTTTGTATTGACCCTTTTTTACTCTTCCAACGCAGTGATGGGCATCATCCGAGCGATGGACAGAAGCGTCCCCAACCGTGCAAAAACAAACGTCGTCAGAAAGCGTTTTCGCGCTATCAGATTATTGTTGATTATAGTTGTATTGGTATTGGGCAACCTGATTATTTCCATGGGACAAGGTGCTATTTTTACCAAAATAATGGGATGGCTACACATCAAAGACCCGTCCATCAAGGCTTTGATTAAAAATATAAGATGGTTGGTTATCTTCTTGTTGTTCCTTTATTCCCTTGCTTTTTTGTACAAATACGGACCAACTATAAAAAAACGAAACAAGCTATTGACACCCGGCGCACTTATAGGAAGTGTTCTGATTATAGTCACCACGACTATATTTTCCTATTGGGCGCAGAACATTTCGACGTACAACAAGTTTTACGGCTCCATTGGCTCGGTGATGTTGATAATGCTATTGGTCTTTTACGGTTCGATGATGCTACTCATCGGATTTGAAATTGACATGAGTATATTGAAACTCAAGATAGAAAGAGCCGAGAGAAAAAAGCAGGAAGACGCATTAGCGCAGACGTATTATTGAGTCGGTTAGATAACAATCACGATATACCCAAACATCAATACCAAATATGAATACAGCAAGCCATTACAAACTAGCACATTTCATCCCGTGGACCCGAAAAAATATTTATAAGATGCTTTTGTTAAGCGTCATTCCTACTGCATTATTTTATTTTCCGGGTTGGACTTGGATTGCCATTCCATGGGTTCCGGTTGCGTTGATAGGCACAGCTACTGCCTTTATATCAGGTTTTAAGAACACGCAAACCTACAATCGAACATGGGAAGCTAGGCAAATCTATGGAGCAATCATCAACAATAGCCGCAGCTTTGGGATTATGGTCAGGGACTTTATCCGAACGGATGATAATGCACAAGACAAGGATCTGCACAGAGAAATTATTTACCGCCACTTTGCATGGCTCACAGCCATGCGTTTTCAACTAAGAGAAACCAAAAGTTGGGAGAACGTCAAGACCAAAAGCTACAACCAGGAATATCTCAAATACTATAAAGTCCCTGAATGGGAAAGCAGCCTGGAAGAGGAACTAAAACCATTCTTATCCGATACAGAAAGACAATACATTCTTTCCTCCAAAAACAGGGCTACACAACTTATAGCACAGCAATCCTCGCGACTCAAAAACTTAAATGAGCAATCCATCATCACAGACTATAACTATGTGGCACTCGAAAGCCAGTTGAAGGAATTCTACGACCAACAAGGGAAATGTGAACGTATTAAAAACTTTCCATACCCACGCCAGTTTTCAAGCATCAATCTATACTTTACCAATGCCTTATGTTTCTTGATTCCATTAGGATTCATCGGGGAACTGTCTAAACTTATGGTAAAGCAGGGAGATTGGTTTATTTGGCTTACTATTCCGCTAAGCATATTGGTAGGTTGGATTTTTCTGGTATTAGAGCAGATTGGAGAAAGTACGGAAAATCCGTTCGAAGGAAGTGCCAACGATATTCCGATTACTCAAATAAGTCGTAATATTGAAATAGATTTAAGAGAAATTTTGGGCGAAAAAGATTTGCCTCCGGCTATACAACCGCAAAACAACATACTGATGTAGTACGTCAATAAATAAAGTGTCCAATAACCAAAACACTACACACCAAAAAAAATTATGAGCATAGAAATAGTAAGGAAATGGTATCCCAATGCACTTACCTCCATTGATACCGTCAATCGACTCCTAGACACAATCGAAAAATATTTAGGGCTAAAACCCAATCAACTCATGCATGCAGATAGTATGTGTTGTGATGACGTGAACGCTATACAATATCCACCAAGGGCATTAGAAATGCTGGGACCATTTCACTTAGGAGGGCTGGACGGATTCCCTTTTGCAGGTATTGCAGGCATGAACGCATTTGCACATCACGTTCCGGAAGACGGTGCGGTAATTATTTTCTATGCACCACATATTGGCATTACCAAAGACGGAACAATTGGAGAGATACACCGATTCGGACAAAGCAATAATTCTGCGTGTTGCGGAGCAGCTAAAGGAGCGTTAGGAAAACTTATAAACAACCAGATTATAGAGGGAGACATACGTTCGCTTGATTTTCAGATGAATACTATAGAACAGATTTTCCTTCATGAAAAACAAAGGATATTGAATGCAGCGAATCCCATTTTCGAGGCTACTGAAGTCATGTACGAAGCTATCGACAAGCGCATCGAAGTATTAGTCAAGGAAACGCATTATCCGTGCAAATACGTACTGCTCGCTGGCGCAATATTTATCAATGGAGACAAGGACATGGGTTCTTTTTGTCAATATAAAAAGTTTGATTGTCTCAATCTCGAAACAGGCGACAGAAGAAGTCTGATGAAAGAATATTACGAGTAAGAAACATTCGAATTATAGATTCTGAAAATATAGTCTATAGAAAACCAGCATACAGCGTGTATTGAATATCAAGAGCCAACATTTCCACGTTGGCTCTTGTCTTTTCTGCCAATAATATCATAACACTATAGGGTTAAAATGTCATTCATCGACAGAAATAGTTGTTTGTCGTTGCAACCAGATATTCGGAACGGAATGGCACATAAGTTGAAATTTTAGTTATCAGAAATATTTGATTAACAACTTAAAATTTTCAATTATGAAAAAGTTAGTCCTTTCCTCAGCAATCGTCGCCATCAGCATAGCGAGTTACAAAAAAGCCGATGCTCAGTTGAGTCTTCAAATCAATATTGGTGGTGTATTTTCTGCAACAGTAAGCACCGCTCCTACTGTACCTGTGGTTGCCGCAAGTGACTACTATTACTACAATGATATCAATTGCTATTACGACGTTGCCAATAACCAATACATCTATCCCGAAAACGGTGCATGGTACTATTCAAGTGTTGCCCCGGTTATGTTCAGCAACTATGATTTTCGGAACAGTCGTCGTACCGTAATGGACAGAAAATCTTTTGAGGGTAGAAACATCCGCCCTACTGTATACAACCGTCAGGCTATTCCCAACAACAATGGCTATAACAACACTATGAATCAGAATCGTTTTGCTCAACAGAATAGAGCCAAAGAACCACAAATGCAGCAAAGGAATAACCAGCAAGCACAACGTTCCATGGCCATGAACAACAATGGCGGAAACAGTCGGGGTATGGGTAGACGCGGTGGATTACGATAATAATTATTTTCAAGAAACAATCTTTAATTTTTTAAAACATAAACATCATGAAAACTAAATTTTTACTATTGACACTGGTCGCTAGCATCGGTATTGGCATGAGCAGTTTCGAACAGCAGAGAAACCCTCAGTCCCATCCTAAGGAACAACACAAAAACGTCCAAACCATTGAGGTACGTTACTATTACTTACCCGAGTACAATGCTTATTTTGACACAAGGGACAAAGTCTATTACTATAAAAAGAAAAACAAATGGATAAAAACGAGCAAGCCAACCAGAATCAATAAAAACATTGCTCAAGCAAAAAGAGAGCCCATACAAGACTTAAAAAGCAACGAATTGCCCTATACACACAATGCCCAACATGTCCAGACTTGGAAAGGTCAGCAGAACAGTGGTCGTCGATAAACGCTGAAGAGTGAATATTAAAAAAGCAATATCCCGCTAGTTAAGCGGGATATTGCTTTTTTAATATTCCAATTGGGAGATGTATTTGACGGCGAATAGTCAATAACCATTCTTTATTTCAGCAACTCCGCCAGTTTATTTGCCAGCTCATTGTCGTCATGATAGTGACCGACAATGACACCATTCGGGTCTATCAATATCTTGGTAGGGTAAGAAGGGACATTGTATAGTTTAGCTACATCCACTTTACGTCCGGAACTATCAACATTATTCGTCTGTCGCAGGATTTGATGCCAGATATCAATGTTATCTTTTTTGACGGCATTTTTCCAACCATTTATATTGTTGTCATCGTCAGAAATACCAACGATTTCTAGCCCTTTGCTGTGATATTGGTTAAATAGTTTTATCAAGTCTGGATTGCCCGCCCTACAAGGGGCACACCAAGTAGCCCAGAAATCCAGAAGCAAATATTTTCCTTGAAATGACTTAATGGATATTTTGTTCCCGGAAAGTGTAACGGAAGAAAACAAAGGAGCTGGCGTATTGTCAGCAGCGATAGTGATTCCCGCTATTTTATTTTTCAGTTGTATGCCCAATGCGCTGTTCTGCATCGATGCGTCGAGACTATTGTAAACTTTTTTTACGGAATCACTGCTAAGATAAGAAAAGAGATCCAGCGCGCTACCTACGGCAAAATAGGTATTGGGATACTGAAATATCGCTTGCTTCCACGCATCGATATATTGGTCACTCAGAGGTGCAGCCAGATTCTGAAAATACACATCCCTTTCTTCCAAAACTTTTATGTCTTTGCTCGACGAAGTGGAGTCACGGCGAAGCAGGGACAACTTGTAATTAATGGCGTTAATCGAATCGTAGAGATCTTTTATCCCTGTAAAATAGCCGATCTGGCTATCTTTGAACCGCTGCATAATATCGTTACTTGGCGTCCCACCTACCCTTAATCCACCTAGTACGGAGTCAACTGTCACATTAATATTGCCAGGTTCGGTATATACGAGAAACATCTCATAGGGATTCTTTTTGCTGGAGCGATGCATGTAAAAAACGCCTTTTGTTACATTGCTGTTTGTTCCTTTAAATCGAAAATTTCCTCCGTCATTGGCATACGCACTGTCACTGATAACCGGATTGGAAAAGTCTCCGACAAAAAAAGCGCTGTCCAGGTCAGGGACATGACCTTTTATGTCGTACACAATCTGCCCTTGTGAAAAACCGCAATGGGCAAATAAGATACCCAATACAGCCAATATCGATTTTTTGATGTTCATACTATAAGTTTTAATATCCCGGATTCTGAGCGGCTTTTTGGTTTTTAGTTATCTCCGAATTAGGTATCGGAAGTATCATCTTGGTCTGCGATGTCAACAGCGGCTGTATCGTAGCTATCTGGCCCATAGACAAACGCCTCAACGCATACCAGTCCGACCCATTTTCCATCATGAAATTCTTGATTTCTTCTTTGATTATTTCGTAGCGCAATTGACTTGATGTCTGTATGCTGTTAACCCAAGACACATCGGTAAATCCCGCATTTTTCAATACGGTGGAGAACAGCGTCTTTGCGGTATTCAAGTCCTGATTAAGTGTTGCAAGTGCTTCCGCTTTGTACAGATACGCCTCACTGAGCCTGAACGCATAGCTGATTTCGCAGTTGCCAGTACTGACAGGATTTACAACGGGGCCATTGTAGTATTTAGTTATTTCCAATATGGATTTACCTAGATTCCTGCCCATTATCGTGCCTTTTTGATCGTCTGCATAGTACCAAGTATTTCGTGGGTCATCCTTGTATAATGTGGAGTTTGAAGCTTTGGCGGAATAGGTGCCATAGTATTGCAAATAATAAAATTTCCAGTTTTGGTTACTATAGGGTTGGATGCCCAATACAACCTCGTTGCTGGACAAGCCTTTTGTATAGAATATATCTTTCAACGAACTCTCCAGCGTAAACGGCGTATTATTGAGTATGTCATCTGTTACGGACACAACATTGGATAGGTCTTGTGCCGAACCTCTGTTAATCAATACTCTCGCCTTGAGAATCTGAGCAGCCGTTCGATTGGTGTATATTTTTGCCGTATTGGTTGCCGGCAAGTCTGCTATGGCATCGTCCAAATCAGACAAAATGTTTTTGTAACAGTCCGCAACATTGCTTCTTGCAGCTGTCAATGTTTCGGCATTGACAAATTCTGTCCTCAATATAATACCAAAAGTACTAGTGGTATCATAGTACTGCCCATAGGACAATAGTAGTGTTTCGTTAGCAAATGCCCGGAGAAATTTGGCTTCCGCAACCATTTCCTTTTTTGCATTGCTGCTTATATTGGATACTTCCGCTATATTTTTCAAAAAACCGTTTGCCGCGTTGACTATCTGGTAGCAATAAGTCCAAAGCGTACTTGCCTGAGTTGTATAAGTGTCAAAAGTATAGGAGTACACTCCATCGTCCGAAGAACTATATATGACCGTTCCGGCCAACTCGGAAGGAATCAGTTCCATTATAGTGAACCATTTGGAGATGGGAACTTCGTTGAAATCAGTGCCGCCGTTTGCAAATCTATAATACACACCGTTCAAGGCTGCCTTCGCACTGATGGAATCCGTTATAAGATTACCGTCAATGATTGAGGTAGTAGGATATACATTCAGTTGTTTTTTGCAGGCAAGTGTGGACAATGCCAATATGGAAAGAAAAATGTAGATGCGATATTTATGTAAATATTTCATGGAATGAGCTTTTAGAATGATGCTTTGATACCTAAAGAGAATGTCTTAACCGCAGGGTAGTTACTAATGTCAATATAACCTCCCGCTGCGCTGTAAGGGTCGTTGGACGTTTCCGGGTCATTGCCTGGATATTTCGTAATCGTAAACAGATTAGTAGCCGAAACGAATGCAGAGAAACTTCTCGAACCTATATTGTGCGGCCATACTACACTGGAAAGATTATAGTTGATGGAAAGCGTTCTCAATTTTAAATAAGAGGAACTAAACACATCCAAAGAAGATTTTGCATAACCACCGTCATCTCCATATAATAGTCGTGGCTGGTTACTATTTGTATTGGACGCATTGTATCGACCTAGCATAACTGCATTGGCATTTGCCTGTCCGTTAAATGCTACGCTGGATATATGGTCAGCCCACAAGAGTTTGCCTCCATACGAATATGTAAAATACGCTTGTAAGGAAATATTTTTATACCGCAGATTTTGGTTGATTCCTCCATAATATTTAGGCGCGGCATTCGCAATAATGGCGTTAGAATTGGGAGTAGCAGCCCCAGCTCCTAGTGAAGTAAGCGCATACATAGGGTCACCTATTCCCAAATAAGGGAAAAATATACCCGCCATCATTCCCAATTGGTTTTTATAATTTGTCAGCTCGTCCTGCGTCTTGATGATACCTGTCACTTGACGTCCCGTTATCAGTCCCAAAGGTTGACCTTGAACCAACGTAATGTTGCCAGATTCTACACCGGTTAGATTACCCAACTGTCCCAAAGACGCATCATCTGCCAATTTGGTAACCAAGGACTTGTTCCAAGAAATATTGAACCCTGCAGACCATGAGAAATCCTTTTTTTGGATAATATCACCGTTAACCCCTAGCTCCCATCCACTGTTCTTAAGACCAACTGCATTGCTGAGCAGTGTAGTGAAAGAAGTGCTGGCAGCCACAGGCAGGGAAAACAATGCACCATCCGTCCGTTTATCATAATAATCGACCGTAACCTGCATCCTGTTATTGAACAAGGCTATGTCAGCCCCCGCATCCAACTGCTTAGTTGACTCCCATTTGATACCATCATTACCCAGTTGGGTAGGAACCAATGCACTTTGCCCGCCGTAACTATAGGGAGTATAAAGTGTGCGGTACATCTGGTTGCCTATATTCTGATTACCGGTCAGTCCGTAGCTTACCCTTAATTTTAGGTCACTCAACCATTTGACCCTTTTCAAGAAATCTTCGTTATTGGCTCTCCAGGCGACTGCGCCCGACGGGAAATAACCCCATTTGTTATTAGTACCAAATTTTGATGAACCATCTGCCCTTCCGGTTAATGTGAATATATATTTGTCAAATAATGAATAATTGGACCTCAGGTAAAAAGACAGCAAATATTCTTGAGGCTTGGTTGGGTCGTCTCCTTTTACGTATAATGGTGTAATTGCAGAAGACAATGAGGTAAGATAATTGTCATCAGGATATCCGCTTGCCGTAGCACTAAAGAAAGTTTTCTTCGTGGTCTGGTAAGATTGCCCCACTAGCAAATTCAACGTCGAATGCTTGTTGAAATATTTGTTATAAGTCAATGTATTTTCCCAAAACCAATTGGTAAGGTTACTGTTGGCATTCGACCCTATGGCAGTTGCCGTTCCAGAGTTGCCGACATAACCACCCGTAGATACATAACTTGGAACAAAAGTACGCTGGTCATAGGACTGGCGGTTTAGGGAAAGTGCACTATTGAAAAGCAACTCCTTTGACAACTTGTAAGACGCCGAAAGCGTTCCTAACAATGTGAACGTTTTGGACATATTGATACTGGTCAGCAATGCTGCCGGATTTTGGTAACCCTGGTAATCATAACCCAAAGAAGAAAAATTGATGAAATTCCCGGAGCCATCCCTTGCTGTCCAATCCGGACGAGCTCGAAGTGCCTGTCCATAGGCTCCATTTGTAAGGTCCTGTTTTGAATACCCCAACATAATATTGGTTGATATTACCAACCGTGAACCGATATTGTTTTCCAAGGATACTTTACCAGAAATCCTATCAAAGCTGCTTGCTTTCATCGTTCCGGGAGTGGAGTTGTACGCTATTGAGCTGTAATATTTAGACTCGGCGCCTCCTCCCTGTACGGAGACCTGAGCATTGTGTGATACAGAATTACGAGTCACTTCCTTACCCCAATCCGTATTATAGTTTCCGAAATATTGGCTCGGATTGTTCAATATTGTTGTGATGTCGGCAGGGATATAAGTTGTACCAGATGCAATCCTACTGTCGTAGCTGTTTTGTGCAGCTTCTGTGACCAACATTTTGTACTGTTCTGCATTCAATACATCCGGTAGTTTGGGTGTTGTCAATGTAGTATAATAGCCAAAATCAAGTTTAGGTTTCGTATTTTTATTTCCTTTTTTAGTCGTGATGATGACAACACCGTTAGCAGCTTTGGAGCCGTAAATTGCAGTTGCGGAAGCATCCTTCATGATGGATATGGATTCTATATCATCCGGATTTAAACCATTCAATGAATTAATACCATTAACGGAAGCTATGGACATCCCAGCAGCCATACCTCCGCTATTGGATGCGTCATTTGCCGCAGGGCTGGACACATCATAGTTGGGCGATATGAAGTTGCTTTGAGTCTGTACGGGTATGCCGTCAATGACATAAAGCGGATCATTACCTCCTAACAAAGAAGAAGTACCCCTTATCCTAAGACGAACACCACCACCGGGAGTTCCGTCTGACTTGATGACTTCCACTCCGGGAGCTTTCCCAGCCAATGCGTTGTCAACCGTAAGCAATGGCATGTCTTTGAAAGAGTTAGCATCGACCGTGGCGACAGAGCCTGTCAGATCCTTTCGTTTAGCAGAACCATAACCAATGACTACAAGCTCTTCCAGATTCTTTCCGTCTGCCGTAAGCACTATATTGGGGCTAGCATTGACATTCGTAACGCTATAATTATAAGATTTATAACCTACAAGTAAGAAGACCAACACATCTCCCTTTTTTGCCTTAATCTGAAACTGACCTTTGGTATCGGAGATTGTGGCAAGGTCTTTCTGCATGACGTTTCTTATCGTCACGCCCTCGAGCGGAAGCCCAGTTGCATCCGATATCGTTCCGGTAATAGCATCTTTTTCATTTTGCTTGGTAGCGGTAGTTTTAGAAACCAGAACAATCATTTTGTCTTCAATGGAGTAGCCAATGCCGTTCTTGGAAAGCACTTCATTCAATACGGAGGTTAGCGGACTATTGTTAGCCTTAATCGAAACGGACGGTGCATTTTCCAATAAACTGTAATTGCCAAACACGGTAAATCCCGTCTGTTCGCGTACAATCTTAAAAAACTGTTGCATGGAAATTCCTTCTGCCGAATAGGTTATCTGTTGGGCTTGCGCATAGACTCCGAACAATATCAGAACCGAGCACATCAATAAAGTAGTAGTTTTCTTCATCCAGTTATGCCATTTTATGATTAGAGATAATATTGTCTTCCTTTATAGGACAGTGACGATGTTTTTGTCAATAGAGAATCTTGCGCCCGATTTTTCCAACACTTTTAATATTTCGGACAATGGGGCGTCGCGATGCAAAAAGCCAAAGAATTGTTCATTGGTGAAATGGTCGGAATATTTGACTTCAATATTGTACCAACGAGCCAGTTGCCGCATGACGGTTGCCAAATCCGTATTTTCAAAAGCAAAATATCCGTCCTTCCATGCTATCACATCTTTATAGCTAGACAGATTGTTCATTGTAGCCTTGCGGTTACGGAAAATGACTTGCTGTCCAGGCGCCATGATTACAGAATCAACACCGTTACTCGTATTGGCATATTGAAAAGCAATCCTACCTTCCAAAAGTGTAGCCGTCTCAAAAGGTTCGTCCATGTAGCTGTTCACATCAAAATGAGTTCCCAATACCCTGACGGAGCTATTTCTCAGTTGAACCATAAACGGTTTGGTTGGGTCTTTTGCGACTTCTAGATACGCCTCTCCTTCTACTTTTATTTCGCGCTTGTCTTTTGCGAAAGGAATAGTGAACGTGATTTTTGAATCCGCGTTTAACCAGACATTCGTTCCATCGGTCAGTTGTACCATGTACTGCTCCCCTTTTGCTGTCGTCACAGTGTTATAGACCATAGTGTCCACATTTGGCGTACAGGTAAATATGATTTTTTGTCCCAATACCTTTACGTCATATAGGTTTCCGACCTTGGTATTGTAGCTGTGTTCATCGATATGAATCGGAGTTTGGCTGATGGCGTTTACAGTCCACGACGCGCCGTATTTGCCAGGTTGGATTTCGTTCCTGTATCGTTCGACAAGAGGAGATTCCTTGGTTGTGGTGAATTTTCTATCCCTGAACAAAAAGATTGCAGACACCAATATAACCGTAACCAACATCATGGCAACAGCTATACCCCTTCGGACTTTGCGCGACCTTAGAAGAGGTCTGCGCCGTCTTGTATTTTCTTCGGTTTCTTTTGTTATGTGTGCACTCAGTTTCTCATAGAGCTGTTGCTTTTCCGTATTGGACAACTTTTCTGTCTCATTTTGGGACAATAGGAATCCGTACCATTTTTCTATGGCATCCATCTCCTGTTGGCTACATAAACCGAGACGATATTTTTGAAGTAAAAGTTGTGCTTCTTTTTCAGTCATATTAACCCGAGATTAGAGTGTCAATATACAGTTGTATATAGATATTCTGAAAAAGGAGGCTTGGTAGTAGAAAGAAAGAAAATTTTATATATTTTTTGAAAAAAACAGCAACGCATAGAACACAATCAGGTCATTATCGTTGGACTGTATATTTTTCCGGATGAGCTTCAGTGCATTGCTGACCTGTTTTTTGACGGTAGTCTCGGCAATCGACAATCGCTCTGCGATTTCTTTGTAAGGCAGGTTTTCGATACGGCTCAATAAAAACACTTCCCGCATTTTGGATGGAAGTTCTTCTATTGCAAGGTTGATGGTTCTTTCCAGTTCGTCTATTTCCAGTTCACTTAATTGAGATGGTGGGATTTCCTGTGTAAAATGCGTCAAGGTTTCCAGAAAATTGCCCTTGGAAATGTTTTGTTCGACAAAACGGAGAGAAAGATTTTTAGCGGCACGCAATAGGTACGCAATGACGGGACCTTTTATCTCAATGACTTCCCGTCGCCGCCAGATAGAAATAAATATCTCCTGAATGATATCCTGTGTATCGCTGGACGTTTTGGTTATCCTAAAGATAGTATCAGACATTACAGACCAATGGCGCTCATACAGTTCCTGAAAAGCGCGCACATCACCTTTTTTGATTAAGGGCAACAAATTGGTATCTGTCCATTCTAAATAGTATCTCATCTACAAAAACTGACCTATTGACGGTGTTTCCTCCTGAAGCTAACGAATAAAGGTCTTTTAAGACTTACGAAGTTAATCCTAAAAGGTCTCTGTAAAAAAATTAACCTATGTATCCTATTTCCATAAGGAAGGATGCAAAAGAAAAGCTCGCCAGTTTCCCGGCGAGCTTCTTGTAATTATCGTTCGCGTTTTTAATGAATGTTGTTAAAAACGTGGTAGAATGCTTATTTAACTTCTACTTCAGCACCAGCTTCTTTCAATTTAGCTGCGATGTCATCAGCAGTAGCTTTGTCAACACCTTCTTTAACTGGTTTTGGAGCTCCGTCAACTAAGTCTTTAGCTTCTTTAAGACCTAAGCCAGTCAATTCTTTAACAACTTTAACTACACCCAACTTAGCTGCACCAGCGTTAGTCAAGATTACGTCGAAAGAAGTTTTTTCTTCTGCAGCAGCAGCGCCACCAGCAGCAGGACCTGCAGCAACTGCAACAGCAGCAGCGGCTGGTTCGATACCATACTCGTCTTTCAAAATTTGTGCTAGTTCGTTAACTTCTTTTACTGTCAAGTTAACCAATTGTTCTGCAAATGCTTTAATATCTGCCATTTCAATTAATATTTTTCCCGCCTTCATTGCCTGTGCTCCGGCGGATGTTTAAAAAAATTTAATATCAGTTCCCAGGCTTGAACTGAGTTATTTTAAGCGCACATGTCGCACGCTGTTTTACGAATAGAAACTATCCTTCCCTTTCGGACAAGGTCTTGATCAATCCTGCGATTGTGTTTCCGCCGCTCTTCAAGCCGCTGATAACATTCTTGGCAGGGGATTGCAATAGACCGATAACTTCTCCGATAAGGTCGTGTTTGCTCTTCAGTTCCTTCAACGCGCCCAACTGATCGTTACCGATGAATACATCGGAATCAATATAGGCAGCCTTCAATTCTGGTTTTTCGGTATTGGCATCCTTGCGGAAAGAGCTGATGATCAATGCAGGATCCTTAGGATTCTCACTGAACAACAATGCAGTCACACCGTTAAGGCTGTCATAGACACCGGAATATTTTTCAGCATCGATGGATTCCAATGCTTTTTTGATAAGGGTATTCTTAGCGACCTTCATTTCAACTTTTTTGTTGAAACAAGCACGGCGCAATTTACCAATCTGCTCTACAGTCAGAGCTTCTGTATTGGTAACATAGAAATTATTGTATTGGCTGAATTTCTCTTTGAGAAGCTCGATTGCCTGATTTTTTTGATCTTTTGTCATTTTCAAAAATTTGATACGTACGCATTTGCACGTTTTTTAAAAATAGCACCACCCTTGCGGGAAGTCCGTATTTAATTAGTTAGATACGGATTTAGTATCAACAAGGATACCAGGGCTCATGGTAGAGGCTACACTTACACCTTTCAAGTATGTACCTTTGATAGTCGTAGGTTTCAATCTAAGCAATGCGTTGATCAATTCCTGGCCATTTTCGGTCAATTTTTCGGAAGTAAATGAAACACGTCCGATAGAAGCGTGTACAATACCTGCCTTGTCCACTTTGAAAGCGATTTTACCACCTTTTACTTCGGTAACGGCAGCAGCTACATCATTGGTAACTGTTCCGGTCTTAGGATTAGGCATCAAGTTACGAGGCCCCAATACTTTACCAAGACGTCCGATTTTAGGCATTACGGAAGGTGTAGCGATGATAACGTCTACGCCAGTCCATCCACCGTCTATTTTAGTGATATATTCGTCCAGACCTACAAAATCAGCACCTGCTGCAGTAGCATCTGCTTCTTTGTCGGGAGTACACAATACCAATACTTTCTTTGTTTTACCAGTACCGTTTGGTAACGTTACGGTTCCGCGCACCTGTTGGTCTGCCTTTCTTGGATCTACACCAAGACGTACATGCAGGTCAACGGAGCTATCAAATTTTGTCGTGTTGACTTCTTTTACGAGTGTGGTAGCTTCCTGTAAAGTGTAAGCTTTGTTAGCGTCCACCTTAGGATTTACCTCTTTTCTTTTCTTTGTTAAGCTTGCCATAGCAAATAATAAGTTTTAAGGAAGTTTAAATTAATTGTCCCATGGTGCTGCGCCTTCAACGGTAAGGCCCATGCTGCGTGCAGTACCGGCAACCATTTTCATTGCACTCTCAACCGTGAAGCAGTTCAAGTCAGGAAGTTTGTCTTCTGCGATCGCTTTTACCTGATCCCATGTGACCTTTCCTACTTTGCTACGGTTACTTTCCTTAGAACCTTTCTTGATTTTGGCAGCTTCCAAAAGTTGGATAGATGCTGGAGCTGTTTTAATGACGAAGTCGAACGACTTGTCAGAATAAACAGTGATAACAACTGGTAATACTTTACCAGGTTTGTCCTGTGTTCTTGCATTGAACTGTTTGCAAAATTCCATGATGTTAACACCCTTGGAACCCAATGCAGGACCTACTGGAGGTGCAGGGTTGGCTTGTCCGCCTTTGACCTGCAACTTTACGAATCCTGAGATTTCTTTTGCCATTTTAAAAAACTTTTTTGGTTAAAACGTCCCGGTTTAATCGAGACTCCCAAACTAACAACTGCCTTCGAAAAGGCACTTTGGGGTTGCAAAGGTATATTTTATAAATGGCAATAAAAAATTTTTGTTGGTCTAGCAAAAAACGGTGTCAATGCTTGTGCCGAGCCATTCTGGATTTCAATCGGCTCAGGCTTTGCGGTGTCACTCCCAGAAAAGAGGCAATATCTTGTTGAGGTATTTTCTGTACCAATGTAGGATTCCATTTCAAGAGGTATTCGTACCTGTTTTTCAAGTCTTTTGTCTGTAATCCAAATATTCTCTGGCTTACCATTGTGCAAGCATAAGTCGCAAGACCGCATCCAATATCGTTAATCAGTGGCTCAATCCGATATAGATCTTCCAGGTCTTCTTTTTTGATACTGTAAAAAACCAGATCGGTCACTGCCTGAAAAGATAGCTTCGACCCATCTCCCATCAAGAAACTACTATAATCTCCGATGAAATGTCCATCTACAGCCAATATATATGTCCAGTCCACGCCACCGACATTACGTACGCCCCTTAATGCTCCGTCCACGATGAACCATATTTCTTCAAAATGGTTACCCGCCTCAAATAAAGTTGTTTTCGCAGGATATTCGTGCCGAGTCCATCTGGACATGAAAAGTTTCAAAACTTCATGTTTGATGGAAAATGTACGTGCTATTTTTTCTAAATGTTGGCGAAAAAATGCCAACTCCCCTTCATTATCATTGTTCTTTAATGTTTTCTCCATTCATAGATAGATTTCTTCTCCCATTGGTAATCTCCGTTTTTATCCGGCTTAGGCTCTGGGGCTTCACTCCCATAAATGATGCCAAATGATATTGCGGGACAATATTTATCAAATCGCCGTGCAATTCTATCATTTTCAGATAACGGTCTTTCAGGTTACTTGTCTGAAAATCAACAAGTCGCCCTACCAAATGGAGGTATTTCGCCTGTATGAACAGCCGCCTACCATTTCTATGATGTGGATATCGTTCCAAAAAAGCCATGTAATCCTCGTATTCCCAATAATGGTACGTGGTTGGGAACAGTGCTTCGTAATTAAACTGGCTGGTGTCCAGCCTGCTAAAACTGGTCGGATCCATCAGAAAAAATCCCGTAGTATAAAATCCTGATGTATAGTCTCTATTGTCAGCAATGACATACGAACGAATCATTCCCTCTGTTACGAACCACAACTGGTCAAAGACTTCGGCTTGTGTTTTCAATATAGTCTTAGCTGGGACTTCTCTCTTCTTACTTATCTTGATAAATTCTTCAAATTCTTCTCTATCCGGTGTAAAATACACTTTGAATGTATCCAGCAGGATATCCCTGAATGTCTTCATAGATTATATTTGTTTCATAGGTTTAGATATAGGTTACATGGACAATCGACCTTGACCACATCAAGTCTAGGGAATATAATATCGTAAAGGGTCTCCGTTCCATTCTCTCCAAAAAATAAAATAACTAGTCTGTAAAAAATAAAATCATTCGCTTGAATATTGTTTAGCTAAGTAAAGTAAATATTTATAAAATTCAAAACAAAATAACAAATACTTAAATATTATTTAAAAATAGTTCTTTTTATTTAAACATTCGTTTTCCTTAAAAGGCATCCGTACATCGTGTCAGACCGCTCAGGGAAACCCTGTATCAATCTTTTATGGATAAATGTAAATGAATATTTTGAACATAGCTCCTGCATCTTCTCCTCATCCTCCCGTGCAAACAGAGAGCAAGTGACATACAAAAGATAACCTCCGTTTTTGACGTGCATTTCAATACGAGAGAGGATTTGGCTCTGAAGATTGACAACGTCCAATAGCGACTGCTCTTGGAAAAAATACAGTTCCTCGGGCGTCCTTGACCACGTACCCGAACCCGTGCATGGTGCATCGCAAATGACAAGGTCGAACTGTTTTCGAAAGCCTGTTGACGGTTTTGTCAGGTCCTGAACAAACGATTGCGCAATTTTTATCCCAGCTTCCTCCATGCGCTTTTTATGATTATGCAAAATCGACGTTCGCACATCCGAAACCGTAATTTCTGCCTTTGGATATCGGTCTTTCGCCAATATTGTCTTGCCGCCGCTCGCTGCACAACAGTCCCAAATAGAAAGAATATTGTCATCGGGAAAAAGCGAGGCAATCGCTTGCGAACTCAAATCCTGAACCACGACGTCTCTGTTTACCTGCAAAATCTCGTCTATTGCCACCCTGCTTTTCAGTCGTATGGCATTGTCGCCCAACCATTGAAAATCTATATTGGACTGCAATAAAGTCTGTTCTATCCGCTCCCTATTTCCATCCGGTCGCACCCGCAAAAAAACATCAGGTTGCCGGAGAAAACTTTTGTTTAGTCCCTTGATGTCTATTTCCGGCATCAGCAAATCCGTAAAGGGAAAAATTTCGTCAAGTTGAAAACCCAATTCGGATTGAGCGTATTGGATTTTTGCATCCAAATCATTTGTCTTTAACCAATTTTCCGGTAAATAGTCTCCCAAAACATCCAAGTCTTCCGTACATAAATAAACAGCTATCGGCAGCCGATTTTCTACTTCCATATTGGACAAGGACTTTCCCAAACGGTAGAAACTATAGCAAAAATGGCTAATCCACTTCCTGTCTTTCGAACCATGTTTTTTGTTTTCGGAAAAATATTGTTTGAGAAAATGCTGGAGAGGCATCTCCTTGCGGTAAGACGTTATTAGTTTGCAAGCCGTATTGTGGTAACTGAAAAATCGATTTGCCATGTCGCAAAGGTCAGCAATAATCTGCTATTTTTGACAGCATGAAACTACTTGAGATAGCCGTTTTCAACATTGAATCTGCCATCGCTGCCGAAAAAGCGGGAGCAGACCGCATTGAACTATGCGAAAATCCATTCGACGGAGGCACGACACCTTCCTACGGTACATTAAAAACAATTCGCGAAAGGATTAGGATTCCGATCTTTCCGATTATCCGTCCCAGAGGAGGAGATTTTTTATATTCCGATACAGAGTTTGAAGTGATGAAAGCGGATTTGCAAATGGTGAAAGAGCTTGGTTTTTCAGGTGCCGTTATCGGGCTTTTGCATAAGGACGGAACGATTGACACCGAGCGTACAAAAGAGTTGGTGCATATTGCATCCAATATGCAGCTTACATTTCATCGCGCTTTTGACCGATGCAAAAATCCGTTGCAGGCATTGGAAGACATCATCCAAACAGGTTGTGCACGCATATTGACCAGCGGACAAAAACCAAATGTCAACGATGCCAAAGACCTTATCAAAACCTTGGTTGAGAAAACCGCAAATCGCATCATCATCCTTCCCGGTAGCGGTGTTCGCAGTGAAGGTTTGCCTAAACTCGTATCGGAAACAGGAGCAAATGAATTTCATTCTTCCGCACGCACGGAACTTCCGTCCAATATGGATTTTGTCGTTCCGACAATGCAAGAAACATTGACCAATACTTTTGTCAATACAGAGGAGGTGAAGAAGATGAAGAAGATTCTATCTTAAAATAAAACATAAAAATGAATGAACACTGAAGAATACCAACATCGAACTTATCCGATTAAGATGCAATATCAAACGCGAGGGATACATCTCAATGATGCACAAGCCATAAAAATATTACAATATGAAGAAGACAAAGATTTCTTTTCCTTAAAATATTTCTTCTCTCAATGGGAAGAGTGGGATTATGAACAAGATACTTTGCTGCAAATTCTGAATCATGAGCAATATACAGCGTATGAAAAAAAACTTAAAGAAGCTATACAACAATATCAACAAGACCTTACAGAACGAGACAAAAATATTGCGAAGGACGTTGCTTATGTAGAAGAATTATTACAATTCCATAAAACAAATATTTTTCCATTTCTTTCGGCTTATCCGACTGCATTACATCTTGGATTCATCGACCAGAGTTCTAAAATTGAATATTTAAAAAAAGAATATGCTACATTTTTAAAAGAGAGCAAGAAAGAGATACTAGTGAACCATTTTAGGATGTATAAAAATTTTCAACCTAATAGATTAAAACACTTGATACTAGGCAACAAAATAGACCATCTATTTCCTAACTATCAGGATTTCAAATACAAGATGGAAGAACCTACAACTACCATAAACAATTTTATTGTCTCGAAACTCCCCAAACGACTATATGAAACATCTTACAATAAGCCCAAAGATTCTTTATACAAGAAAATGGAAACTTGGAAAGAGCAAATAAGAATTATTAGGGAAAAACATCATACCGAAAAAGTTGGTATATGGTATAAAGAGGATCAACAAAACGAAGATAAATCATTTCAAGATTTACACATGTCGTTGTTGTTATTTGATAAAGATATGTACGGATTGGACAATTAATTTTTCTTCACTTGAAATACATTTTTCTTTCCATTTTCAAAAACCACCAGCGTATAGTTTCCGTTTGAAAGTTCTTTGCATTTTAGAAAAAATGATTTTCCTGGTTCAATATAACGTCGATGAACGGACAATACTTTTTCATCTGAACTATTATACAAAATAAACTGTAAGTTTTCTTGCCGTTCGGAAACGCTTATCTCTATTGCATCTTGAAAATCTGTCGTTACAACCTGTACAAAATTACCCGTATTGACAGGAACATTATTTTTAGGATTTATAGTTATATTTTTATCTTGTGTATCTTCTGTATTGGGAGTTTTTGTATTGGCACTATTGGTCTTAATAAAATCAAACGAAGAGCTTATGGGATAATGGTCTGACGTTTTACCGTTTTTAAAATCACTTACGGCATTGACGATATCTTTTCGAATAGCAATTGAACCTTTTACATAGTGAGCAGCCAACGCACTATTGATAATCTGGTTATCGATTATAGTAGGGTAATGCAAGGTTGTACCGCCACTTGCAGGAGACAATTGCAATGTCAATGCGGTGTTTCCATTTTGCAATAAAGCACTATAAGGGCTCGTTAAGTTTTTACCTGCGATACTATTTTGCAAAACATCATTATAGTCGCCCATAATCATCAACGGCTTATCGTTTAATACTACTTTAATAGAATCCGCCATTTCGTTTGCGGCCTGCAATCTTCTGTTGTAACTATCCTTGTCCGCACCGGATTTTGCGTGAATCAACAATACAGCAATAGGAAAATCTTTACCGTTTTGCTGTATTGTCGCTTCCAATAGGAAGGGATAACGACCATTGGAAAAATTGTATCCCGCACGACTACTCTTTTGCATAAAAGCGCGCGTATGTACATTTTTGAAAATATTTTTGTCAAAAACAAATGCCATTTTCTGCGCGTCTTTTAATGTCTGAGTATTTCCACTTTTAGCTCCAGCCGCATAGTCGGAAACAATACAACTATATTGGTCACCTAGTTGATGCACGACCTCGTTAAGTCTATCTATATCGACCACTTCACATAACCCGTATAGTTCCGCATGTAAATACTGCAATATTTTTTGAACATTGGCTTGTTGCAAATCCAAATCATACGGGCCGTTTTTGGTAGAGCCAAACCATTCAATATTCCAGTTGACAATCGTAATATTCTGCGTAGTGGACTTTGTACCTGATATAGCGTTTTCTTTCTGTTGGTTGTTTTGTCCATTGCCGCAACCAAACGAGAACCAACTTAGGAGAATCAACAAACTTAATCTGTATTGCATACTTCGAGAGATATTGAGCAGCTAAATTAAATCATCTATATCCAATAGTTTTTCCAAATTTGCCAAATGTCCAAATCTTCAAATTCTCCATTTACCTTTGCACCGTTATGGAAAAAAGAGTAAGAACACGATTTGCGCCCTCTCCTACGGGCGGTCTGCATCTGGGTGGTGTGCGTACAGCCTTGTACAACTATTTATTTGCAAAGCATTTTGGCGGAGATTTTATCTTGCGTATCGAAGATACCGACCAAACAAGATTTGTTCCCGATGCGGAGGAATATATCATGGAAACCCTGAAATGGTGCGGATTGGAACCGGACGAAAGTCCATTCAAACCAGGCGATTATGCACCTTATCGCCAGAGTGAGCGCAAGCCTATATACCGTGAATATGCAGAGAAATTGGTTGCAAACGGGCAGGCTTATTACGCATTTGACACGCCCGAAGAATTGACGGCGATGCGTGAAAATTTTAAAACAGAACAAAATCCATCTCCCAAATATGATTTTTCCATTAGGGAAAAAATGAGCAATTCGCTTGCTCTTTCTGCGGAAGAGACTCAAAAGGAAATCAGCGACGGCACTCCATACGTCATCCGAATCAAGATGTCTGCAAACGAGAAAGTTTCCTTGCACGACATGATACGTGGCGATGTGAGTTTCAATACAACCGACGTGGACGATAAAGTTTTGTTGAAAGCGGACGGCATGCCGACTTACCATCTCGCTGTTGTTGTAGACGATTACCTGATGAAGATTACACACGCTTTCCGCGGAGAGGAATGGTTGCCCAGCGCGCCCGTCCACATCAAGTTGTGGGAAAATCTTTTCGGTTTGGAAAACATGCCGGAATGGGCGCATCTTCCACTTATATTGAAGCCCGACGGCAAAGGAAAGCTCAGCAAACGCGACGGTGCCAAACTTGGTTTTCCCGTATTTGCAATGAACTGGACTGACCCGAGGGACAATGAGTTCACGGAAGGTTTTCGTGAAAGAGGTTTTGTACCGCAGGCATTTGTCAATATGTTGGCATTGATTGGCTGGAACGACGGCACGGAACAGGAACTTTTTTCCTCACCGGAACTCATTGCAAAGTTTGATATTGGTCGCGTACACAAAGGTGGAGCAAAATTCAACTATACGAAAGCGCTATGGTTCAACAAGGAATGGGTAAAAACATTACCCGGATTTGAACTGGCACCGCAAGTCAAGCAACTATTGTTGGCAGACGGTGTTACCGAAAAACAAATCGATAGCGACGCTATATTGGCAGGCATTATTGACATGGTAAAAGATCGTTGCACGCTGCTGCCTGATTTTGTCTCGCAGACCGATTTCTTTTTCCGTCGTCCTGCGAGCATAGACACGGCTTCCGCTATCAAAAAATGGGAAACTGCCTACGGTATTTTTTATAGGGAAAAACTGATTCCCCAATATGAAAATTGCGAAAGCTGGACAGCGGAAAATCTAGAAAATATCTTCAACGAAACGACCGCTGCAGGCGGTATCGAAAAACCCGGCAACCTAATGCTGCCATTACGTATCATGCTAGTCGGTGGGAAGTTTGGTCCACACGTTTTTGACATTGCCGCATTGATTGGCAAAAAAGAGTCCATTGCAAGACTAAAAGAAGGTTTGGATAGCATCGAAAAAGCATTTTTGGAAAAGCAATAAATAAAAATTACCGTATTTATATTGGACAGCCGGCATCATTGAAGCCGGCTGTTTTTGTTGTATTGCTATCAAATAGCGTATATCGTATAACAAATAATCGAGTGTATGACATCGATACAAAATACGCATTGCGTATAATGAACATAAAAGATTAAGTGCCAATGAAATGAAGTTTATTTTTTGGAAATCAGCATATTTGATAAATTGCGCTAATAATAATGTTAGAGCGCAATCCGCTACGCTCCTTGCGCTCTAACGTCGCTGCGCCTACACCGCATGTTAAGCTCGTCGCTTCGCGGACTTCGCCTAACATGCGGTTTTGCTCAATTCCTCAGCTTTCGTACCTTCGGTACGAGCTTCGGAACTGCGCAAAGCCGCAGCGACGTTACTTATAATATAGCCCAGCATACTATATAAACTCGACCGACGTATAACATCCCAACAATTTGACACAACGAAACTTGATTGGCTACAATAACCAAAACCGTTAATCTATAACTTCAGTTTTCCTCATTTTTATATTCCAATTAATTATTGGCTTAAATTGCAAAGAATATACTTACATCTACAATACATGGCTACGTTGCCAATCGAATGGAATAGCCAACAAAAAGCCGATGATTTAAAGTGAACGTAGGCGGACTCCAAATCGGCTCTCTAATATTTAACCAAATATCATCCTCAAAGATTAGTGTCCCAAGAAGAAAAATATATAGCCGACTTTAAGGAAACCATTTTAGGTTACTATCCCATCTCGGATAATGCGTTTTCATTGTTTGAAAAAATCATGACATTCAATCTTTTCAAAAAGAACGAAATATTAGTTTACACCGGACAGATAGCAAAGACGATTTACTTTATCTGCGACGGTGCTATTATTGCATACGTTACAGACAATTTTGGAAATACATATAACAAAAACATTTTTCTCGAGAAGCAATTTGCAAGTTCAAGAGTTTCGTCAATTCTGCAAACACCATCAGACTTTACACTTCAAGCGATTGAAGATTCCGTAGTCATTTGCATGCCTTATACTCAATACAAAAAAATCACTTCCGAAAACGAAGAACTCAAACAGTTTTATATTGTCTATTTGGAGAAAAACTGGATAATAGACAAAGAACAGCGAGAGATTTCTTTGGTTATGGAAAATGCCACTACTCGGTATATCAAACTTCTAAAAGCGCATCCAAATATCTACAAAAGAATTCCACTGCAGCATATTGCATCACATTTAGGTATTACGCCCACCCAACTGAGCAGGATAAGAAAAGATTTGAAGAAAAACGATTCCAATCAACATATGTAAAGAGTCAACCCGATTATTGACATTACTTTTGGTGTATGGAAGCTAAGTATATGCTACGCATATTCGTCAATACAATTGTTTGTTTGACTATGTCTTCCTGTTCAAATTTAAAACGCATGAAAGAATCCTCAACTATACAGAACGCTTTGCAAACCGTTTCCTACCAAGAGGCGGGAGTGACATTTAATGGTACTATAACATCCAACAAAGGTAAAAAGCTCCCCGGAGTACTTATATTGCCCGCGTGGTTGGGCATTGACGAGGAAGCAAAGAATGCAGCCCTGGAATTGGAAAAGGAAGGCTACATCGCATTCATTGCAGACATCTATGGAGAAGGCTGCATTCCAAAAAACAAAGAAGAAGCTTCTGTAAAAGCTACTTTTTACAAACAAAACTATAAAGAATACCAAAAAAGGACAAACTTAGCGCTGGAAGCCCTTATTGCCAACGGTGCCGACAAAGAAAAAATTGCTGTTATTGGCTTTTGTTTTGGAGGAACCGGAGCATTAGAAGCTGCTCGGGGAAATCTGCCTATTGTCGGAGTCGTATCTATACACGGGAGCTTGCATAAAGATGCAAGTAGAGAAAACACGCCCATCAATACAAAGATATTGGTGGAGCATCCCGACCAAGATAAAAGTGTATCAAAAGAAGATTATGACAAATTTATAGTTGAGATGAATGACAGTAAAACTGATTGGCAAATCATCACCTATGCCAACTCAAAACATACATTTACCAATCCTCAATCTCCTGACTATAATCCGTTAATGGCAAAAAGAGCATGGCGACACACATTACTGTTTTTGCAGGAAATATTAAAATAATACTCACTGAATTATAGTTGAATATCTGGTTGAATTATACAACCGTTTCCAATGAAAGTAATTGATATTTTGGGAACAATATTCAAAGAACCCTTTCGTGGGAACTCAAGCAAAAACTTGGTTTAAAGATGCACAAAATAGCCAAAAACACAAACAATCTCATATCTCTATGGGAAACCGTTGGGAAAAACCTCAATGGTCTTCATCAACTTGATTCGTTAAGTTACTGCATGATTGAAAACTCTGATTGGCCCAATAGAATATGGTTTACAAAAGAAATGACCATTAACTCGTTAAAAGCCTCTATTGACATTATCAACAATGAAAAGAGTTCAATAATCGTAAGCTATTGGAGCGATTTTGGAAATGCCCATCATTCATTATTTGAACAATTTGGGTTTACTGCAAAATCCAGACAAATAGGAATGTCACTACAACTTCACAAAAAAGTAAAACACGATAATATTATCAACCTAAAAAGAGTCGAACAAGAAAAAGAGCAAGCACTTTGGTCCATGATATATCCATACAGCTTTGGATATAAAATTTCTAGTCAAATTGTCGCACAAACAAAAGATTTCGTTTTCTATTATTTAATCTATCTTGATAGTCAAGTCATCGGAACAGTCATTACACACCAAACGGAAGATACAATCGGAATACACGGATTAGGTATTCTTCCCGAGTTCAGAAGAAAAGGATATGCAGAAGAAGTAATGAAAATAATTTCCAATGAGGCAATTGATAGGGAAATTAAAATACTTGTATTGCAATCATCTGAAATGGGAAAAAACATTTATAAAGGATTAGGGTTTTGTGAAGACTTTTTAGTTACGAACTATACATTGAATCCAGACTATAACGCACTACACACAACAAACCTTTAAGTATTATTACGGGTGAAGCGCTAAATCTCAACTTACGTATTTCCATTCTTTTCAATACGGACAACCTTTGTTTACTTCTTTTTTATTTTGGCAATCTCCTTATCTCCCCAATTTTTCAGGTATTCAATAAAAGGAATCAGTTCCAGTCCGGTTTCTGTAAGTGCGTATTCTACTTTTGGTGGGATTTCGTGGTACACTTTTCTGATGACGAGCTTGTCTTCTTCCAATTCTCTGAGCGTTTGCGTCAACATTTTGGGTGTTATATCATGCAGCGTTTTTCTCAGTTGCCCGTAGCGCATCACGAGATGGAGATGCAAATACCATAGGATTCTGCCTTTGTATTTCCCGCCGATTCTTCGAAATGCATAGTCAACAGGACAGGTTGCTTCTACGGTATATTTATTTTCAACTTTTTTCATATTGTAAAACATTGAATCTCAATATTAGTATATTTCTAGTACCTATGATACAAAAAAGTGCATACTTGACTTAAATATACCAACAGTATAGCTTTGCTTTCTTAATCATAAATTATTTGAAATGAAAGCAATTATCTTAAACAATGCTGGCACAGCCGAAAACCTTCATATTGTCGACATAGAAAAACCAATATTAAAAGAAAACGAAGTGCTTGTACAAACAGTTTCGTTGAGCATCAATCCTGTGGACGTAAAGTCCAGGGCAAACGAAGGTGTATTGGATTGGTTGTTCGGAAAAGAACGTCCCGTAGTTTTGGGATGGGACATTTCCGGAAGGGTGGTCGAAGTTGGTAAAAACGTTACCGATTTCAATGTCGGGGATGACGTTTTCGGAATGGTCAATTTTTTCGGAAACGGAAAAGCATATGCCCAATATGTCGCCGCTCCGCAAGAACACCTAGCGTATAAGCCACAAAACATTTCTCACCAGGAAGCTGCGGCATCCACACTCACCGCAAGTACGGCTTATCAGGCTTTGGTCGAAGTAGCAAAAGTCAAAAAAGGAGACAGAGTCCTTATCCATGCAGCCTCCGGTGGTGTCGGTCATTTTGCAGTACAGATTGCAAAACATTTCGGCGCTTATGTAATCGGGACTTCATCCGCGAAAAACAAGGATTTTGTTTTGTCACTTGGTACAGACGAGCATGTAGACTATACAAGTGAAGATTTCGCTGAAAAAGTAAAAGACATCGACATTGTCCTCGATACTATAGGCGGTGAAACCCTGTCCAAATCCATTCATGTCACAAAACCCAAAGGAATAATTATCACGTTGCCGTCACCTGATTTCCCTGACGAATTGAAAACCAAAGCAGAACGGAAAGGCATTTCCCTCCAATTCCTGATGGTAGCTTCAAAAAAAGAAACCATCAACCAAATCGCCAAACTATTGGAAAATGGAACTTTAAAACCGCATATCCACAAGGTGTTTGAATTTAACGAAATGGCAGACGCACACCGAGAAGTTGAGTCTAATCGGGTTGTGGGAAAGGCAATCGTAAATATTTAGGAATACGGTAGCGAAAGTTTATTTCTGAAAGAACAGTGCATTTGATAAATTGCAATAATAATGACAATAACAATGTTAGCGACAACTCTAATTGAACCTCTCTTATGAACAAAATTATTTTATTTTTAATAGGAGTCCTATTTGCCGGTACAATTGTATTCGGACAAAGTTCAAACGAAAAAACATTGTTTGTTATTGACTCTATTCCTGTTATTGACGACCCGGAAGATGGGAATGATCTTTCACAGGCAGATGTTTCAGACCTAACCGTTGTAAAAAACAAAGACACTTTAAATGGTTTAGGTTATGGACAATTTGATGTTGTTACATTTATATTCTCAAAGGCATATAGAAACAGAGAAGATAGTATAAAGCAAATTCCTTCTTCAAAACAAATGGAAAAGAAAAGTGGAGTTTGGCTTTTTCACAATACACCATATAGTGGGCAGTTTATAGACTATTATTATAATGGGAAAAAACAAGGAGAAGGTACATTCTTAAATGGAAGAGTGAACGGACATCGGACAATGTATTATCAAAATGGCAAAATATCTATTGAAAGAAATTACAAGGACGGAATAGAAAATGGGATTGAGATTGAGTATTATGAAGATGGCTCAATAAAACAAAAAGGAGAATTTGTAAATGGAAAGGAGAATGGCATTTGGGATATGTATTTCCCAAACAGCCAATTAAAACAGCGAAGCAATTTTATTAATGGCGCGATGGACGGTGAAACTACTGTTTATTATTCAACGGGAAAGGTTCTTGCTGTTGAAGTGACTAAAAACGGCAAAACTAGTCCAGACAAATGGCTTGAAAAAATAAATCAGGCAATGGATAAAGGAAACGAGAGTAGCAAAGAAGAAGATTATAAAAATGCAATTAAAAATTATTCTAAAGCTATTGAAATTGACAGTACTTATGCCGAAGCCTATTTTGCGAGAGGTACGGCCAAACTAAATGATTTTCAATTTGACGCTGCTGTTACAGATTTTGATAAGACTATACAGATAGAACCATATATGGATGTTGCATTTGCAAACAGAGCATTTGCACGAATAAGAAAGTATCAATTTGGAAATAGTCGGACAATTTCAAAGAATAGCGAGGTCACAATTTTAGCATCAAAATACAAAGTAGCACTTCCAGAAAGTGAACAGGAAAAGATTTGCAACGATTTACAGAGAGCAGTGTTTTTAGGCGACAAATCAAAAATGATAACAGAGGCAATCTCAAATTATTGCCAAACAAAGAGTAGCCGCTAACCTCGATTTGGTGCAATGCGGGCAGTAGTGCTCATATCCAACTTTGGATTTGCATCTTTGTTTTCGTTATATACATTAAGAAAAAGTAAGCAGCAAAAGGAGATTTTCAAATGACAGCATCGAACAGAATCTAATGCTTAGCTATTGATGAAATCATAGAAGAATACTAAGCAATAAACGTTCTCCTATTTCGGACTATACATTTTCGTCTATATCCAATACAAGCCCATCATAGGAAAGGTGCATTCCCGCAGGCATTTCGCGCTCTACGATATCATATAGTCCCATGCTGTGTCCAATATGCGTGAAGTAGACGGAAGGGATTTTAAGTTCGCGTACGACGTCTATTGCTTCTGCAAGCGAATAATGCGAGATGTGTTTGATTTTACCTAAGGCGTCCAATACCAACACGTCTGAACCCTTAATCAGTTCTTTCTGGTCATCGTCGATGCTGTTCACGTCTGTGATATAGGTGAATCGTCCAATACGAAAACCCAATACAGGCATTTTATAGTGCCAAACGTGTATTGGCTGGATCTCAATATCGCCAATAGTAAAAGGCTGCGTATCGATTGTATTGAGTTCCACCTGAGGTATTCCCGGAAATCTTTTCTCCTCAAAAGCATAATAAAATATACGTTTCAGCGCATCCTGCGTCACTTTGGTCGCATATAATGGCATCGGTTTTTTCTGGTTGTAGTTATAGGGTCTTACTTCATCCATTCCGATGATATGGTCCATGTGCGCATGCGTGTACACGACTGCATCCAGACGTTCGTTGCCGATACGTAGCATTTGCTGACGAAAATCAGGTCCCGTATCGATGATTACTGTCGTGGTCGCCGACTCTATCAATATGCTGCTGCGCAGTCGATTGTCTTTCGGATTGGAAGAAGTGCAGACAGGACAGTGGCAACCGATAATCGGTACGCCGCTGCTAGTGCCTGTACCCAAAAAAGTAATTTTTAACGCCGGATTTTTCACAATGGCAAACTTACAATTTCCACATTATTAAGAACAAGTTTTTTACCTTTCGTGTTGTGTTCAAAAAAGGACACATTTATCTATGAATACGGAAAAGCAAAGACTGGCAAAACCTGAATGGAAAACATGGGGTCCATATATCTCCAATAGACAATGGGGTACCGTTCGCGAGGATTACAGTAACAACGGCGACGCATGGCATTTTACAACTTACGAAATGGCTATTAGCAAGTCTTGGCGATGGGGTGAGGATGCCATTGCAGGCATTTCGGACGACAACCAGATACTGTGTTTCGCGCCGGGATTTTGGAACGGGAAAGATTCTATGATCAAGGAACGTTTTTTCGGTCTGAACAATACGGAAGGCAACCATGGCGAGGATGTCAAGGAGCTTTTTTACTATCTGGACAGCACGCCGACGCATTCCTATATGAAGATGCTGTACAAATATCCTCAAGCAGCTTTTCCCTATCAGGAACTCCGTGACGTCAGCAAAAAGCTCAATGTACACGACCCCGAATTTGAATTGGTCGACACGGGTATTTTTAATGAGAATAAATATTTTGACATTTTTATTGAATATGCCAAAGCAGATTCGAATGATATTTTAGTAAAAATCACCATTCACAATAGAGGAACGGAAGCCGCGCCCATAACGGTATTGCCAACGCTTTGGTTCAGAAACCGTTGGGATTGGGGACACAGTGATATCAAACCAACCATGACGGCACACAAGGAAAATCGTATCGACCTCAACCAAAGAAGCCTTGGAAACTGGTATTGCTACTATGAAGACGAACATAAATTGCTCTTCTGCGAAAATGCGACCAACAACCAAAAACTTTACAATAGTGCCAACGATACGCCTTATACAAAAGACGCCATCAATGAGTACGTGGTCCACAACAATACGGATGCCATCGACCCAAGCGAAACGGGCACTAAAGCAACTATCAAGTATGACTTAAACATAGACGGACAAGGTTGTGCGACCATCCGACTAAGACTGAAAAATGCAACGGACATTAATCCATTTGGCGATTTCGACACTATTTTTCAGGAAAGAATAGCGGAGTGCAATGATTTTTACAATGAAGTACAAATATTGGTGGAGGATGACGACGAAAGAACTATCCAAAGACAAGCATTTGCTGGTTTGCTCTGGAACAAACAGTTCTACTACTACAATGTTGCCCGATGGCTACACGGCGACCCCGGCAATCCGCCACCTCCAGAAGGGCATACTACTTCGCGCAATACGGATTGGCCTCATATTGACAACCACGACATCCTTTCCGTTCCGGACAAATGGGAATTTCCGTGGTATGCTTGTTGGGATTCGGCTTTTCATTGTGTGTCTTTTGCATTGATTGATATTGAATTTGCAAAAGAGCAACTGATTCTTTTTACAAGGGAATGGTACATGCACCCCAATGGCCAACTGCCGGCCTACGAGTGGCGCTTTGGCGACGTGAACCCGCCAGTGCACGCCTGGTCTGCCTTCCGGGTGTTCAAGATGGACCAGAAGCGGCGCGGCGACGCCGGCGACGTTGCTTTCTTGGAAACCGTTTTCCACCGCCTGCTACTAAATTTTACGTGGTGGGTGAACCGCAA
>JAATFC010000217.1 GCA_015655435.1 Chitinophagales bacterium
AGAAACTTCTACTTTCTGGACTTAACACCGAAACATAGTCATTCCTTCCGGTCAGGTGTAGGAATAAATAGTTTTTATAACCTGCTGTAAGGTCACCCCAAAATCCATATAGTCTTGACAGGCTATTGCTTTCCGTTGCAGTTGCCTGACCTACGCGATTGCTTACATTGTATAACTCAGGTATTTGTAAGGCAGAAGCACCCACACCAATACTCTTAGTCCCTGTTGTTTTCAAGGAAGTTGCAGCAATCAATGTAAATCTAAAGTCCTGCACATTCTTTCTAAATGTGGCCAAGAAATCGGATGTAAACTGATATTTATAATAAGAATTATCCGATTCGCTACCAACAAAGTCTGTTTTGTTACCTCTTACTGATTTTGCGTAAGCAGAGTAAGTATAGCCATTATTAGAATATTTGTCATAGTAGGTTCTTGAAGTTAATGCAGCTCTGTAGGACAGATTGAGCCATTTTACGGGATCGTAATCTATTTGTACTTTACCTGTCAGATAAGCATTTTTGGATTTCTGCCTATAATTATCAATGACCCAATAAGGGTTCAAATAATAGCCATTGAAATAATTGTCAAGGTTTCCCCAGCTTGTAGAACTCTTCCAGTCTTTATAGTCTAAAATAGGAACATTGGCTGGTGTTTGGATTAATTCATTATAGACAGAGGATGTAGCACTTGTTATGTCATAGTTATTTTCCGTATAGGCCACATTTATTGACGCATTGAGGTTTTCCAATATTTTCCTTGTGCCGTTATATCTCAATGCAACTCTGTTATACTTATCGTGCGGAGTCGTACCAGTTGCTGTGAAATATTGACCAGAGAGATATGTTGTAGTCCTATCATCTCCAGAAGACACGGAAAATCCGGTTTGATTCTGTATGCCTGTATTCCAGAAATTATAACGATCCCTTTTTGCTGAATAGCTAGAGTATTGCTGATCTCCGTTACTGAGCGGCATTCCCAACGCTTTTGTTGAACCGTCAAAAGCAGGGCCATATTGCTGATTTTCTATAGAATCGTACACTAGTGCGCCCGATGTCGATCCTGCACCAAAACGGTCCTGTAGTTTTGGAAAAAAGCTTATCTGTTCAAGTGTAGTTGTATTTGTTACGTTTACTATTGGACGTCCACTCTTCTTACCTCGTTTGGTGGTTACTACCAGTACACCATTAGACGCATCCGAACCATATATGGTAGCTCCCGCCGATCCATTCAGAACCGTTACGTCTTCTACGTCCTCTGGATTTACATTGTTAAGCAGTTCACTGGGTACTACGGCTCCATCCAGCACTATTAAAGCCTGATTGTTTCCTGTTAGAGATCTGTTGCCTCTTAAAACGATTCGGTAATTTGGATTAACACCACTTGTTATAGCATTTATTTGAAGACCGGCAACCTTTGCGGTAAGCCCGCCAGCTATAGTTGGCGATTTTCCTGCAGTGAGTGTTTTGCTGTCTATAGTCGTGGTTGCGTAACCCTGTTCCCTGGACCTTCTTTTGATCCCACCTGCGGCCGTAATAATGACATCCGACAGAAAATCTCCGCTGTTGGGTTGCAAAATAATTGAAACGTCATGGTTAGTGCTAATGTCGATTTTTTGATTAACATATCCCAAACTTCTGACTTCAATAAATTTAGCAGTAGAGGGAATATTCAATTCAAAATGTCCACTTTCATCAGTCAATGTACCAAGGTTACTATAATTGGGAATTAGAATAGCGGCTTTTTAAATAGCTGCACCGCTGGAATCCAATACGGTACCTGTAATTTTTATTCTGTGTTGTTGTGCATGCAGGGAGTTGGAAAACATATAAATAAAAAGCAAAAAACTCCCAACAAGCCAAAGTCTATTTGACTTATATCGTTTTATTCTCATGTGACGATGTATGATTTAAAAATGTACGGAAGATGCTTTTGTAAAAGCATTGAGTATTACTTCGATGTGAGTATTTAATTAAGGACTCACATTGTAACTTCAGAGTATAAGAACTCCCAACAAATAATTATCTGTTGATAAATTGAATGTTGCTATAAAACTTGTAGTTTTGAAATAGTTTAGGTTAAGAAATTTGATTGTTGAACAGATGGAATGACCCAAGCATCAGGGCGGTAGCGGTACCAACGCTTTCGCCCGTTTTATTTGGTTTGTTTTTTGAGAAAAAAGAAATACGTGTATAGTCCAGGTTAAGTCTAAACGTAGACTTAACCTTAGATATTTACTTACATTCTTAAGCGGACGTGACTAATTAATTTAGAAAAACAACAGCTTGCTTAGATTGCGGCTCTGCGGTTTTGATTGCGAAAACGTTATAATGTTTCGTATCGATTTTGGTGCAGGTAGGTGCGTGTGGAGGATGATTGAGTCTCATGTGTAAATAGTTTAAAAAATGAGGAATGTTGAACAGATTTTATTAAGGGTATCGTAGTTGTAGAAAAGACTGGTACCAACAGCCGATCCTACAAATTTTTTTAATTAAGTAAACTCGTTAATTTCTTTTCAAGGTCTTCGCCTCTTAAGTCACGAGCGATTATTTTTCCTGTTGGGTCGAGCAGGAAATTCTGAGGTATGGACTGTATTCCGTATAGTTGCGCAACCTCATTGTTCCAAAATTTAAGGTCGGAAACCTGCGTCCATGCTAAGTTGTCGTGGCGTATCGCATCCAACCATTTTTGTTTTCCTGTAGGCTGGTCGAGGGAAACTCCGAGTATAGTGAAATTTTTGTCTTTAAATTTATTGTAGGCGATTACTACATTTGGATTTTCTCTTCTGCATGGTCCGCACCAACTTGCCCAAAAGTCGACCAATACGTATTTGCCGCGAAAAGAAGCAAGTTGTATTGGATTGCCACTAGTATCTGCTTGGGTAAAATTGGGAGCGATACTTCCTATCGAAATCAGTCTTGCTTTTTCCAGTTTTTTCTCAAATTCTTTACCAGAACTTGTCGCTTTTACATTGGCTGGCAGTTTTGCAAATAGGGGATTGATAGCTGCATAATTAATCGTATATCCCGCATAGGACTTGAGTGCGTCCAATGAAACGAGTGTTTTTTTCCTTTTATCAAAAAAAGTCAAATATTGCTGTTTTTGTATTTCCTCTTCATTGTCAATCTGCCTGTCTAGCTGACCTGTTTTTGAAGTATCCTTTTTGTCTTCTGCGCTTAGTTGAGAATATTCCTTGTACAAGATTTTAGTTCTATCCGAACTTGTTTTCAGTTGTGTTTGTAGATAATTGTTCTCACTGTTTAATTGTCCGCCAGTTGTCACAGCATTCTCAAAACCATCTTTTCCGGCGATGGTTATGTTGCCCTTTTCCAGATAGATGCTTTTGTATAAACTTGGATTTTTTTTGACTTTATTGTCATCAAGATAAACCAAGTATGCACTTACGGGTTCATTGACTTTGCCTTTAAAACTGAATGTTCCATTTGAAACAATTGTGGAGTCGACGACTCTAGTCCCGTTATTGGAATATCGCAGGAAAACCTTACCAGGATTAATATTCTGAATATTTCCCTGGATAGAAAAATCTATGTCTTGGGCCTCGGATATCAATGGCAATGTAGCTGCAGCGACAAGTGCCATAAACAAAATTTTCTTTCTTTCTTTTTTCATTTTGATTGTGTTGTTTTATAATAATTGAATAACAAGTATGTCTTTTATACTATACGAAATATGAAGAAAGTCTTGGAAGTTTCAAGAGGTTAGCAAATCGATTGGGTTGCTAACTTAAAATTATGCGTATATGTTCCTTGAGATTTATATTTCTAATCACGAAGAAAATATAAAATTATTACTCTACCAAAATAATAGACTTTTATTTTTTATATTGCTATTTTTAGAAATATGCAATCATAATCTATGTATTGAGCCATTCTAGATTCTGGATACACAATCTGACTAAATTGATTGAAAGTTTTTATATAATAGTATTGGCATCTTTACCAATCAGTTCACTCAATATAGTTTTTGTGGAGGCGAAACTATAATTATGCACGGATTGTCCCGCCCATATATTGACCAGTTCAGCATTTTGTTTTGCTCTCGCAGCATTCCGAAAATTTCTAGTTAGCATGTTTTGGTAAGGGTAAGGTAGGATAGACGCAACATTTTCGAAATGCCGCATAAATTCATTGTTGATGCCCCGTGCATATTTTCCGGTAAAGCTTTTGGTCAATACGATTTCTGTTTGCTTGACGTGAAGAAGTCTTTCTTTTTCAAAAGGTTTCAGTTCACTTTCTTCCGAACACAGTAGCATACTACCAATCTGAAATCCTTGCGCGCCGAGCGTTTGAGCAGCCAATATCGTTTTACGATTATAAATGCCACCAGCATAAATTATAGGGGTTCTTGTTTTCTCGACAATAGTTGTGAGCAAGGAAAATCCACCGATTTTTGGAAAATGATCGTCGTTTGTCAAGAATGAGCCTCGGTGTCCCCCTGCCTCGATTCCCTGCACACAAATAGCGTCAATGCCAGCATTTTCTAATGATATGGCTTCTTCTAATGAAGTACAAGTGCCGATTAGAGTGACATTATTGTTTTTTAGTAATGTGATACTTTCAGCATCCAGATTGCCGAATGTGAAACTAAGTATAGGTATTTTTTCGTCCAATACGACTTGTAATTGCTCTTGCGTATTGTTGGAATTAGCGGCAGCGAATATCGGAATATCGACGGAAATATCGTTCTCTATAGCAAATAATTCCAATGACTTTCTGGCTTCTACATACTGCATTTCCAATAGTGGAGTTGTTTTTGGAATCTCATGCAAAAAGATATTTACTGCAAATGGCTTGTCCGTTAGCTGCTTTGCTTTTCTAATTTTTTCTAAACATATAGTTGCTGATAAATCACCCAGCGGCAAACTGCCCAAACAACCAGCTTCTGCTGCCGCCACAACCATTTCGGGAGATGCAACACCGAGCATAGGAGCTTGTACGATAGGATATTGTACCCCGAGTAATTCCGTTATTTTATTTTGCCATTGCATGGTTCTTCTTTTTTATACTTAACAAATGTAAGATAATGCTAAACCTATAAAAGTATCGATAGAAACAACTTAAGAGAACGATGCACTGTATTAAAAATTCCGCATTTCGTAAGTCACAATTGCTCAACTATAATAATTTTGCCGTTTTCTACTATAATTTGCTCTCCCAAAACATAACATCTAATGAAAGGAAAATTTTACTGCGGATTATTATTTATTGTATTCTGCTTGTTTTCGTATTCAGTAATGGCTCAAACAGGAACTGGAAAAATATCCGGAACGGTAACTACCAATGATAAAAACAGCGCTGAAGGTGTAACTGTAATATTAGTAGATAAAGGGTTGGTTACTACTACCAATGAGTCGGGTGTTTTTTCCTTTAATAGGCTTAAGCCTGGACAATATACTATTCGTATTTCTATAGTTGGACATGACAATATCGACAAAATAGTGACCGTTGTTGCGGGCGAAACTGCTAAAACTGCAATTGAATTAAATATCAATGAATCTGCATTAAGTGAAGTAATAGTAGTGGGTCACAAAAAAGGATTGAATGCACAAAATGCTTCTGCTAGTCTGCGTACACAGACTCCATTATTAGAACTGCCACAAAACGTACAGGTCATCACAGGAAAAGCATTGGCAAGTCAGCAAATCATCAGTACGAGCGATGGGCTCTTGCGTAATGTAAGTGGGGCAATACGTTTGGAGCATTGGGGCGATTTATATACCAATGTTAATATGCGTGGCTCACAGGTGCAGGCATTCAGAAACGGATTTAATGTAGTGGCTTCTTATTGGGGACCGCTCACCGAAGATATGAGCGTAGTAGACAGAGTAGAAGTCGTGAAAGGTCCGGCCGCATTTATGGTGGGCAACGGAGACCCGAGCGGTTTGTATAATGTTGTTACCAAAAAGCCTACAGGTGAAAACAAAGGCGAGATTACATTTACTACCGGTAGTTATGATTTATACCGTGGGACTTTAGATCTGGATAGAAAGCTGACAAAAGATGGCAAACTGTTGTTTCGCATAAACGGAGCATATCAAAAGAAAGGCTCTTTCCGACCTTTTGAGCATAATGACAGGGCTACCGTCGCACCTGTATTCAGCTATGCTTTTAATGACAAATCAAAGCTGACACTTGAATACACTTTGCAACATGCAGATATGACGGAAGTGGGTTCGTATTACGTATTCTCTCCAGATGGATTTGCCTCCTTGCCGAGAGATTTCACAATGACACAGCCGGGATTGCCAAGGACAAATATCAATGACCATAGTGCCTTTTTAAACTTTCAACACAACTTTAATGATAACTGGAAGTTGACGACCCAGGTTGCATATTTTAGGTATTATCAGAAAGGCAGCAGTTCCTGGCCTTCACAGGTAAATGCAGATGGCACAATCATCAGAAACGTTGGTATCTGGGATGCGTTTAGCGAAATGAAACTTGGACAGGCGTTTCTTAATGGTATATTTCATACGGGAACTATACGCCATAGATTTTTGGCAGGGTTGGATGCCGGAAAGAAAGACTACATGGCTGACTGGGGACAGAGTCATGATTTGGATACAGAAGCTGACCCGTTTGATGTGCATAATCCCAATTACGGAACTCCACCTAACGGATATCCGGATTTTGACAGAACGAAAAGTTTAAAAGAAAGAGCAAAAGATGCAGGAGGCCTGATGGGACAAAAATATGTTAGCGTATATGTACAAGATGAACTGGGATTTTTCGACAATAAATTAAGACTTACACTTGCTGGTCGTTTTGGTAATGTGAAACAAAATGAATGGGGGCCAGACGCTTATCAGAAAAGCCATTTTACGCCAAGAGTGGGCTTGAGTTATTCCTTAACTAGCGATGCCGCGGTTTATTTTGTATATGACCAGGCATTCATACCGCAATCAGGAATTATGAGGTCTGGCAAAACACCAAAACCAATTACGGGAGAAAATCTAGAAGTAGGGTTTAAAAAAGATTGGTTTGGTGGAAAATGGAATACGACTCTTTCCGTATATAACCTTGTTAAGAAAAATGAGCTGACCTCCGATCCGACGAATGGCGCAGGCGAAAACT